>JBGVTM010000234.1 GCA_041862535.1 Candidatus Neomarinimicrobiota bacterium
TATTCCAACTCTGTGCGGCCGTGTTGCTGGGCGCGGGTCTGGTAAGGGCGCAGTCGGTGCCGGCCCTTACCCTGGAGCAGCTCATTGATATCGGGCTGGATAACAACAGCGACATCCGGATCGCCGAGCGTGATCTGATGGGAGCAAGGGCCGACCGCCGGGGTTCCTTCGCCGGGCTGGTGCCTTCCGTTAATATGAGCGGAAGCATTAATCTGGAGGACTTATATAGCCTCGGTCCGGTGGAATTTCCGGCTCCCGCTTTAAGTTCCAGGATCAGTCTAAGCCAGACGCTTTTCGATGGGGCAAGATCGTGGTACGATGCCCGCAGTGGCGCTACCTCGGTCAGGAGTAGCATCGCGTCCTTTGAAAGCATCCAGCAGCAAGCAGTGCTGACCATCAAACAGGCGTACTACAACCTCCTTTCAGCATCGGAGTTGCTGGAAGTCGCTGATGAGGCCCTGGCGCTGAGCCGGAGACAACTGGAGCTGGTGGAGGAGCGCTTTCGGTTGCAGGCGGTAAAGGAAACCGACTTGCTGAAGGCCAGGGTGAGCATGGGGCAGCGTGAGGCGGACCGGTACCAGGCCCGTCAGAACGTGGCTACAGCTATGACCAGCCTGAATGTGGCCATTGGACAGGAGCCGTCGTCACCGGTGAACGTTGCGCGCGATAGTTTAGTACTCAAGCCGGTTCCGGAGCGGGAGTCAGCATTAAGTTCGCTGCGGGCCAACAACCCGGAACTGAAGGTCCGGGCCCTGGCGGTGGACCAAGCCTGGCTCAGAGCTAAAAGGCAGCGGGGTGTTATGCTCCCCAGTGTCAGTGTGAGTTACGGCGGCAACTACCGAGCAGACGAACTGGGAGACCTCTTCAGCAGTGATAATCGCATCACCACCTCGAGCTTGAATATTTCGCTACCCCTCTTTTCCGGCCTGCAGAATACATCCCGGTATAGCAGTGAGCGGTACAATGCTCTCGCTGAGGAGGAGCGTTTCGACGGCCGGATGCGCGACCTGAAAAGTCAGCTGGAGAATACCCTGTCCAAGCTCGAATCGCTGCATAGTATCCATCCCATTTATCAGGAGGTGCTGGCTTCAGCCGAAGCGGACGTACGGCTGGCAAATGAGCAGTATAACCTAGGCGCCATCTCCATTCTGGACCTGCTGGATGCACAGGTCTCCCTGATCACAGCTCGCAGCACATTGGTACGGACTACTTACGACATTAAAATCGCTGAGGCGCAGCTCGAAGCGCTTATGGGAACTATAGGACAATGAAAATCAACCTTAAGAAGATCGGTCGCAAGCGCCTGTTTATTGGAGTGGGCGTACTGGCCATTATCCTGGTAATTGTTTTGAGTAACCTGTCCTCTGGTGGTGGTCAGGGTGAGGGCCGTCAGGGTCCTGCCGTGGCCGTTCAGGTGGAGGAGGTGGGCCGTCACAGCGTGGAGCAGACTGTCACGGCGGCGGGCAAGATTCAGCCGGTGTTTGAGACGGAAATATCCTCCACTGTGAGTGCCCAGATCAAGGCTATCCTGGTTGAAGAGGGCCGTGAAGTCTATCCCGGGGACACCCTGGTGATTCTGGACCGGCTCCGGAACGAGGCGGCTCACGAGCGGTCCAAGTCCGCTCTCCGGTCGGCCGATGCAGGCTTGAAAAAAGTAAAAGCCGAGCGGGACCGTGGGCGGCAACTTTTCGAGAAAAACCTGATCAGCCTACAAGACATGGAAACGCTGGAAGCTTCCTACGAAGATGCGCTCAGCCGGAAGGAGCAGGCCGAAGCTACGCTGGAGCAGGCCCGGGATGATCTGGATAAGACCATTCTGGTAGCACCGGAAGGCGGGGTGGTGACCAAGATCAACAAAGAAGTAGGCGAAATGGCGCTGGGCTCCACCTTCCAGGCGGATGTCCTGCTGGTGATCTCCGATCTGTCCATGATGGAGGTGGTAGTGGAGGTGGATGAAACCGACGTGGTAGACATTGAGCTCATGGACCTGGTCAAGATCGAGGTTGACGCTATCCAGGACACCGTTTTCGGTGGCCGGGTGTCACAGATTGCCCATTCGGCCCTGGTCCTGGGACAGGGCACCCAGGAGCAGGTGACCAATTTCGAGGTGGTAATGACTTTGGATGTGGATCCCACTGCCCGGCGGGTGGATCCCCGCATCCGGCCGGGGATGTCGGCGACGGCTACCATTACCACTGCTATGCATAAATCGGTAGTGGCGGTTCCCATCCAGGCCCTTACGGCCCGGTTGCCGATACGGAAAAGCCCTGAGGCGACGAGTGAAGGTGAAGCTTCTGTGAGACAGGGGGGTACTGATAGCCCTGGTGGCCGGCCCGGTTCCGGGCGTGGTGGTCGGGGAAGGCCGGAGGGTCCCCCGACGATGGCCGGGGCAATGCCTGAACGCGGCGGGGAAGCGGAAGATGAGTTCGCCAGACCTGAACCAGTGGAGGTAGTTTTCGTAGTAACCAAAGATACCACCGGATCGAGCGGAGGCTTCCTAGCCAGGCTTTTCGGCTCCAAGCCTCCTGAGACCGTTGAGCAGCGGGAAGTCAAGATCGGCATTTCCTCCGACACTCATTATGAGATCGTCTCCGGCTTGGAGCCCGGCGAGGAGATTGTAGTTGGCAACTACCGCGCCGTCAGCAAGGACCTAAGTGATAACAGCTGGGTTACCCGCAAGGAACGGCCTTCACCCCGACGGCAGCAACCATGACCACTCCCGAACAAAATAGGGTCAAACCGGCAAACGATGGCCGGGAGGCCCTCATTAATCTCCGTGCGGTGACCAAGGTCTACGATATGGGTAAGGAAAAGGTACACGCCCTCCGCGGTATCGATCTCGCTATTCGGCCCAATGAATACATCTCCATTATGGGACCTTCCGGTTCGGGCAAATCCACTCTCATGAACATCATCGGCTGTCTCGATACTCCTACCAGCGGACGCTATGAATTTGAGGGGGAGCTGGTCTGCGACGTAACCGATCATAGTATCAATAAAATGAATGACAACCAGCTGGCCGATATTCGTAACCGGAAGATCGGTTTTGTGTTTCAGACCTTCAATCTTCTGTCGCGAACTTCGGCCCTGCGGAACGTGGAGTTGCCGCTGATTTACGCTGGGGTTCATCGTCGCAGCCGTATAGAGCGGGCCCGGCAAGTCCTTGAGGAGGTGGGCCTGGCGGACCGGGCCAGCCACCGACCGAGTGAGCTCAGCGGTGGTCAGCGTCAGAGGGTGGCCATCGCCCGGGCTCTGGTGACGCGCCCGGCCATCATCCTGGCAGACGAGCCCACGGGCAACCT
>JBGVTM010000235.1 GCA_041862535.1 Candidatus Neomarinimicrobiota bacterium
TAGGCCGCTGTCCCGCTGCAGCACCATCAGCCCGCCCCACTTCCGCTGGGACAACTCCTGACTGCCGTCCACCACCGCATCGATGGTCCGGCTGCCTGTGATCCGGAAAATTCCCCGGATCACCGGCGTTTGGCCGATGTAGATGAGCAGGCGGCGCAACTCCGGCTGAAACAGAATGACGAAGGCCACCACCCATACCGTCTGCAACTGACCCATGAGCCAGGAGAGAGCATTCATGTTCAGCAGGCGCGCCACCAGGGTTACAACCAGCAGGATCACCAGTCCCACCAGCATCTGGCCCGCCCTGGTATTCTGGAAGTACTTATAGAGGGTATAGAAAATGAATGACACCGCTACGATGTCCACTATATCAAAGAGCGAGATAGGCAGGAAGCCAATGTGGAAAATCTCTAGATTCATGTTCGACCTATGAGTCTTTGAAATACTATCCGGGATTTGAGTGCCGGGACCACCTCATGGACGCGGAGGATATCAGCACCGTTCACCATGGCGATAGTTCCGGCCGCTATACTCTCCTCATACCGCTCTTTAGGCACCTCGCCCAATTCGTTCTGCAGAAACGATTTACGGGATACCCCCACCAGAACCGGCCGACCAAACACCCGCAGCTCCCGCAAACGACGCAGGATTTCGTAATTGTCTTCCCGGCATTTGCCAAACCCGATACCCGGGTCGATAATGATCTGCTCCTCCTTCACCGCCCTTTTCACCGCCCACGCAAGCCGCTCATCGAAGAACCGATGCAACTCATCCATCAAATGGTCATAATGGGGATTCTGCTGCATAGTCTTAGGTTCGCCCTGCATATGCATCATGACGTACGGGCACCCCGCCTGCGCCACCACCTCAAGCATTCGGGGATCATGACGACCGGCACTCACATCATTGACCAGGTTGGCACCGGCTTCAAGAGCCTCCACGGCGACCGGGGCTTTCATGGTGTCGATGGAAATGGGCCGGTCGGTTTGCTCCCGCAACCGCCTAATCACAGGCAACACCCGGCGGAGCTCTTCCTCCTCAGGCACTGGATCAGAACCCGGCCGGGTGGATTCACCACCGACATCAATCATCTCAGCTCCTTGTTCGTAAAGGGTCATGCCATGTTGTATGGCGGCATTCTCCTCAAGATAACAGTTTCCATCACTGAACGAGTCCGGGGTTACGTTGAGAACGCCCATAAGCAGGGGGTAACGAGATGGATTAATTGCCAGGGACGACATAAGGGAGGGCAGTGGCGGTGGATTCTGGGAGGTATTTTTGATAAAGGCTGTTATTTGCCGGGCGACCTGTTTCAGTCCAAAGGGCTGGGCCTTGAGCCGGGCACTGAGCTTGGCAAGCTGCCGTCGGGTACCCATAATAATCACATCCTGGGCTACCGGATCACCGAGGATCACCGTCCGGCTGGTGGCACACTCACCTCCCACACTAAGCATCTCCTGCTTAAGGATATTCGCGGCGGGGGATTTCAGCGCCCGCAGGCGCAAAAGGTGGAAAAACGCTTTGGGAGACATGATTCCAATGCCTCCCTCGTCCACGTTGATCGAATCAAATTCGCGCGCCAGCTCATCAGGTGAGAGGGCGATAATCTCCCTGAGGGTGCCCACCGTCTATGTCAGCTGGTTGACTTCGGGGACGAAGGTGCCTTTCGTCCTGGCTTAGTGGTCGACGAGGTTTTACTGCGTGACGCAGCAACAGGGACCGGCTTTCTTCCCTGAGTCGGAACCGTTTTTTTGCCGGAGGTGCTGCGGCTCTGGCGCTTGGCCTTTAACTTGGGACGACCATCGGGAGATACCTTGGGCAGATCCTTCCCGGCAAAAAGTTGCGGTAGCTCCTCACCGTGGACTGTCTCGGTCTCCAGCAAGGCGTTGGCCAGCAGACTGAGCTTGTCCATATGCTCAGTGAGAATCTGCGTTGCCCGGCGCTCCGCTGCCAGAATGATGTTACGGATCTCTTGGTCGATGGTGCGGGAGGTTTCCTCACTGATATTCTTATGCTGCTGAATCTCCCGGCCCAGGAAAAGCTCCTGTTCGTTTTTGCCTAAAGTAGTGGGGCCAACCTTATCGCTCATCCCCCACTCGACCACCATGCGGCGGGCCAGCTCCGTAGCCACTTCCAGATCGTTGCCGGCACCGGTAGTCAGATCGTTGAAGACCAAGCGTTCAGCCGTGCGGCCACCCATGAGGATATCCAGGCGAGCCTGGATGTAAGTACGACTGTAATTATGTTTATCATCCAGGGGCAGCTGAGCTGTGAGCCCCAGGGCTCGACCCCGGGGGATAATGGTGATCTTATGGAGGGGATCGGCCTGCTCGGTATAATAGGCCACTACCGCGTGACCGGCTTCGTGATGGGCGGTAACCTTTTTCTCCTCTTCAGTGAGGATTACGCTTCTGCGCTCCACACCCATCATCACTTTGTCCTTGGCCTCTTCAATATCCTCCATGCCGACCTTGGTCTTGTTCTTCCGGGCCGCCAGCAGGGCCGCCTCGTTCACCAGGTTGGCTAGATCCGCTCCCACCAACCCAGGCGTCGAACGTGCAACCACGTGCAGATCTACATCATCGGCCAGCGGAATATCCTTGGTGTGAACTTTTAGGATGCCCTCACGACCTCTCATGCCGGGCGCATCCACCACAATTTGCCGGTCAAACCGCCCCGGACGTAAAAGAGCCTTGTCCAGTACATCTGGCCTATTGGTTGCAGCGACGAGGATCACATTGGTATCGGTATCAAATCCATCCATCTCCACTAACAACTGGTTGAGGGTCTGCTCGCGTTCATCGTGACCGCCCCCCAGGCCCGCGCCGCGATGTCGTCCCACAGCGTCGAGCTCATCAATGAAGACGATGGCCGGGGCATGCTTTTTCGCCTGGTCAAACAAGTCCCGGACGCGGCTAGCGCCCACGCCAACAAACATCTCTACAAAGTCGGCACCCGATAAGCTGAAGAAGGGCACGCTGGCCTCGCCCGCCACCGCCCGAGCCAGAAGAGTTTTGCCTGTCCCCGGGGGACCCAGTAAGAGGGCGCCCTTGGGAATTTTGCCCCCCAGGCGTGCAAAACGCTTAGGGCTCTTCAAAAACTCGATAATTTCATGGAGCTCTTCTTTAGCCTCTTCACAGCCTGCCACATCCTCGAAAGTCACTTTGGGCTTATCCGGGGTGACAATCTTAGCCCGACTTTTCCCGAAGTTGAAGATATTACCCTGGCCGCCAACACCACCCTGCATCCGGCGCATAATGAAAAACCAGAATAAAACAATCAAGAGAATCGGCCAGGCACTCCAGAGATAGTCAAACCAGCCCGGGCTCTTTTCCTTGAACTCAAACCGGAGACCACTCTCCTTCCACCTGCCTACCAGCTCGCTGTCGACATACGGAAGGACTGTCTCAAATTCCTTGTACCGACGTGTCTGGCCCTTGAGATTGGTCTCAACCAGGGGGTCCTTGAACTTGCCCCGGAAGACGTTACCGGTGATGATAGCCGTCTCCACCTGGCTATTCCGAACATAGTCCTCCAACTCAGTAAAGGTGGCCTTTTTGAGATTTCTGTCCGAAGAGAATATGCTGGCCAGCAGGAACGCCACCAGCACGATAGCCATCCATCCCAGTGATGTTCTGAGGGCGCGACCCATCTGGAAGCCGGGCGGCTGAGGCTGGTCCGGCTTGCCTCCTCGGCGGGCCGGCGGGGTCTTGTTCGCGTCGTTCCTACCTCTGCCGCGGTCTTCGCCCCTGGTATTCCGCTCACGCCGCGGCGGATTCGGGGCAGGTTTCCGGGGCCTCCTCTGGCTTTCTCCGCCCGACATCTCAGCTCTCCTTAAAAGCATACAGTGACCTTAATCCTCGAAATTTTTGATCCGCATCCAAGCCGTATCCTACGACAAATCGATTAGGAATGTTAAATCCAACATAATCAAGGGGAAAGTCCAAATTTGCCACCTCATCCTTCAAAAGCAAAGTTACAAAAGTTACCGAGGTAGGTGCCGCCTCTTGCATACGACTTCGCATGAATTTAATGGTCAAACCCGTATCCACAATATCTTCTATTATGATTACGTCACGGCCAGTGATATCAGCACTGATGTCTTTAAGCAGGCGAATCGTTCCGGTAGAGGCCTTCGCGTGGCCATAGGTCGAGATTTTAATAAAGTCAATCTCGAAATCAATGTCCAACTGCCGCACCAAGTCCGCCATGAACATAAATGAGCCGTTCAGCACGCCGATGAGGATTGGGCACTTGCCTTTAAACCGCTCAGATAGGAAAGTAGCAATCTCGGTCACCTTGGCCTGGATTTTCTCGCTGGGAATGAAAAGCTCCAGAGTTTGCCCCCTATAGTGACTGGATTCAGGGACGGTTATCTCTTGCGGAACTGCGTCTGCCATACAATGCTCCACGGGGTCTTGTCAAAGCGATCCCGAGGCACACCCAGTCCCGGGACCCAAACCACTTCGTCCTGCTCCGTTACAACCAGCGGCCAGTGGACTTTCTCCAGGCAATTAAGGTGTGCATCAATATAAATATCGCTCACCAGCTTAGGTCGCCTCCCGGAGGTCACCACAGCCCGGTCACCTGATCTCCAGGACCGCAACCACAGATCTGTGGCCCCGGCCGGGGAATCCATAGGTGTTACTAAGAATTCATTGTAGCCCCACCGGGTTCTACCAGGCTTAAGGGCACACTTTTCAGGCACAACCGCCTGCTCAATACGATAAAAAACCACCTGGCCACGGTCCCGCAATGCCAGGACCGAATGTGGAAGTTCAAAAACCTTGCCGACAGTGCTCACCCGGACAAAATGGCGGAAGTTCTGCCAGTGTGGGCTACTCAGTCGAAGGGTGATCCCCAAGAACCGCTGAACTACTTCTTGCACGGCCAGCTTGAATATATCTTCCTCCACCTCCGACAGGGCTTCAATCGGCATAACGGCAGTACCGGGGATAGTACCTTCTGTAGCCAGCCGGGTAAGCTGCTTGGCTACAGCGACACACCGGGCCTCATATTCCTGGGCCAATCGCGCCAGTCCTAACAGCGTGTCCCTCGCATTAGTATCATCAGCCACCAGGGCGTGGCGCAGTCGATTGCGTAGAAAGCGCTGGTCAATATTGGTCTGGTCTTCGACCCATTCCAATCGCTCACATACGGCCCACTCACACAGCTGTTCTCTGGTGAAAGACAGTAGCGGTCGCAGAACCTTCCTCCACTGGGGCCGGACACCGGCCAGGCTCATGAGCGGTGCCTGTTGCATCAGACGCATGAGAACCGTCTCCACCTGATCATCGGCGTGGTGGGCAGTAAGGATCCATTTTGCCCCCACCTGCAGGCGCATGTTCTCAAGAGCAGCATATCGCTCCCGGCGAGCCCAGGCCTCGATCGATTCCTTTTCCCGCCCGCCCGGATCAAGAGAGGCGGTATGGAAGGGCAGACCTCGACTGTTAGCGAATTCCTGGCAGAAAGCCTCATCGCGATCGGCTTCGGTACGGAGTCGGTGGTTTATGTGACCCAATGTAAGGGTGAATCCATGCCTGTCGGCCAGGCACACCATACTTTGCGCCAGCACGGTGGAATCCAGCCCCCCGGAAAAGGCTACCAGGAAACGGGCTCCCCGCAGCGGGATTCCCCACCGGGAAAAAATCGGTTCCAGTAGCGTCGGATTATACATGCTGAACATCATTACGTTTTAAAACTAGCAAACTCCCAGCCACAACCAGCGCTGGCTATCAGATTTGGCACGCCCGGATTCACATTCGGTTCCCAAATCGGCTCCCTCATCCTGTATCTTGATCACGAATTTCCAGGAGGAAGGGATTGGTTCTTTTCTCCCAGCCAATAGTGGTCTCGGGGCCATGGCCCGGATGAATCACGATATCATCATGGAGATGCATCAGGTAACGTAGCGATTCCTGGAGGGTGGGCCAATCACCCCCGGGAAGGTCGATACGTCCTACAGAACCGCAAAACAGGGTATCCCCTACAAACCAATGCTTGTCCATCGCATAGCATACGCCGCCTATTGAATGACCCGGTGTCGCGTGAACGGCGATTGCCAGACCCCCCAGCTGGGCGGGGGTCAGTATGTCAGTGAGATTTGTCTGTTCCGGAGTCAGCCAATGATCCACGTAGGGGATGGGCTTCTCAGGGAGGCCAAAAAAGCGGTATGATTCGGGCAGCCAGCCGAGCGCCTCCCGCTCCCGCTCAGGAAGACAGACGGCTGCTCCACTCCATTTCCGCAATTCATCTACGGCTCCGATATGATCGAGATGGGCGTGGGTGACTAGGATGGCACCAAGACTGAGGTTCTCGCGGACGATTTCTTCCTTTAGCAGCTCAGCCTCATCCCCGGGATCAATGATGATGACACGACCTTCACTTTCCTTCCATACCAGGTATGTGTTCGCCTGAAAAGGACCTGTAACAATGGACTTTATCCGCACACCTCAGACCTCGCTGAAGAATAACTCCTTCAGGCACTGAATTTTTTCTTCGAAGGAGTGGGGATACAGGAACCACTCGGCGATGGAGATGGAGCTGAGCAGAGAGTTTCCATCCTGCGAGGTGAAAGCGAAGCCGATGATCTCGTGACTGTTGCGGACCTGCAAAGTGGGCACAGCTACGACCGACTGGTTAAGAATACGCCCGTAATGGCCATGGTCACGGCCAAAGGAAAAGATCTGATTAGCGGTTGATTTTTCGGTCAGGGCGATGCGGTCATTGGCGTCCAGCCGGTCGATGACCTGCTGCATGGTGATGGGCTCCTTCAGCACAAGGTTGAAGTGGACTATGTGCATATATTGAGAGTTCACCTTGATCGCGGACGAAAACAGATTCAGGTGTAGGCCCTTCGTGGCAAACAGCTCAGCACAGTCCCGAGCGTGGTGAGTACCATATCGGTCACTGACATGTTTACCCACCTGAGGGGAGGGCACGAAGGAGGAATCCTGGCTAATATCGTTAGCCCGGCGAATGATCACGAACCGTCCCTCCACCAGATTGTCCGGTGGCCTATCCTCGAAGGCGAGGGTCTGTATCAAGCTGGCCATATTATGAGTGTTGCAGGAAACCACCTGGATAAACTGGTCTTCGCCATGCACCAGCGCCGTATCGTTAATCCCCCGCGCATACATTTTCCCAAAGCCATGCTCGCTGCCCTGGGCCACGAAGCCCAAGGTGGAGTTTTTGAATAAATCGTAGTATTCCACCTTGTTTTTATGACCGCTACCTTTGGGGGTACAGTCAATCACCACAGAGGCGCGTTCGATGGCTTCCTCAGCGCTAAAATCGGGATCCAGACCGATGCTTTTGAAGCCATCCATGTTATCGATAGTCACCGCCAGGCGGGCTCCGC
>JBGVTM010000236.1 GCA_041862535.1 Candidatus Neomarinimicrobiota bacterium
CCGGGGTGAGGGGTACTGGCTCTACCAGCAGGTGCAGCACAATGTGGACCTTATGACGGGTCCTGGCCGGAACACCGCTCTGGAGGGCTTCGACATTGTATTGCAGCCGGGCTGGAACCTCATCGGGAGCCCCTATCCTTCCGGGGTGCCTATTCAGCTGGAGCAGGAGTATTTCTGGGGGCCGATCACCTACGATGGCAGCAAGTGGGTAACGAGTATAACGACGGAGTTGGCCCCCTGGGGCGGCTATGCGGTTTATAACCGCAACCAGTCGGCCAGCGAGACCGTCACTCTGAACGCCGCGCCGGGCGGCGGATTGGGCAAGGACCTGCTGGCAAAGGCGGAGGAAACGCCTCCCGATGGCTGGCTGCTGCAGCTTGAAGTGGTTGGGAGGACCTACGGCGACGGTCTCAACAGTATCGGGCGGCTGGAAGGTGCCAGCGAGCAGTTAGACTACTTTGACAATCCCGAACCGCCCTATGTCGCCGGGTTCATCTCCCTGGCAATGGAGCGGCCCGATTGGGGCGCCAATATGCCCCTGATGACCTCGGACATCCGTTCCCTGGAGGAGAACGACGGTGTCTGGGATATGGACCTGCATGTGAAAGGCGAGCAGGGACCCATCACCCTGTCGTACGAGCTTGAAGGCGATCTGCCGCCGGGCAACCGGATCGTCCTACTGGACGTGCTCACCCGGGAGGTGCACGACCTCCTGGCGACGGGAGAACCGCTCACCATCACCGATTATCGGGAACGGTTCCCCTACCATCTGAATGTAATCGCCGGGTCAGCCGACTACGTGGCCTATACCACCGAAGAGATCCTGGCTTCATTGCCGTCCGATTTCGCGCTGGCGCAGAACTACCCCAACCCCTTCAACCCGTTCACCCACCTGCGCTACAGCCTTTTCCGGCCGGCCAAGGTGACCCTGAAGATCTTCAACCTTCTGGGGCGGGAAGTGGTGACGCTGGTTGACGGTTGGCAAGACCTGGGGCATTATGAGGTGCTGTGGAATGGCCGGGATCGGTTTGGCATCCCGGTCGCATCGGGGGTCTACTTCGCGGCCTACATGGCGGAGGGCAGGATCTACACCCGCAAGATGGTGATGATGAAGTAGGAGCTTGCTGGGCCTGATCCTGGTCCCGATACGAGTCTTTGCCACGCAGCGAGCCCGCTCTCTTAATGTTTAGAGGTGTTTATTTCTACTTTTTATGCCCGTGGGAATGCACACTGTTGCTAGGGTCATGCAATAGTGCCCTTCTGCAAGGCAATGCTGTAGGAAATGCGATGCTGCGGTGTATAAGAAGACCCAGGTTGAGGAGTTAGATTATGAAGATGGGTTGGCGCGCGGCGTTAATTTGTGGATTGCTATTACAGGGCGTGAGTGCGGTCTGGGCCCAGGAGTTTGCTATCCTGTTCACCAACAGTGCTAATGGGACCATTGAGAACTGCTACTGTCCCATCGCCAGGCTGGGCGGATTGGAGAAGCGGGCACAGTTTATAGCCACCTACCGAGAACAAAATCCCGATGTGCTCGTGGTGGACAATGGGGATAATTTTATAGAATACCTTTCGCCGGGATTCGATAAAGTCATCACGGCCGCCTTTCAGCTGATGGATTTCGACGTGATCAATCTTGGAGACCAGGACATTGCTTACGGCACGGAGGAGTATTTCGAGCTGGCGGCCCTGATTCAAACGCTTGGTGAGCCGGTGACCATTGTCAAGGGCGGGGTTACCTACTCCATCCTGCCTATCCTGCATCCCGGCACAACCCGTTTTTATCCGGACTTTGTGTTTACGGACTTTGCCCTGGAGAATATCCGGGAGCAGATCGAACGATGGTTGGAATCGGAGGCGGCCGATAACTCTTTCAAGATCCTCCTGTCACACTCCGGATTCGAAGTTGATCGGGAATTTGCCGCCAGCTATGCGGAGATTGATCTGATTGTCAGTGGTCACTCCCAAACGGCCCTGGATACACTGACAGTGGTTAACGGTGTGCCCATTGTTCAGGCAGGTGGCTATGCCGGCTATGTCGGTGAGATTCGATTTGCCAAAGGGGGGGATAACTTTGAAGTGATGGGGTACCATCTTCATCCGCTTACACCGGAGATACCGGATCATCCGGAAGTGGTGAAAATTATTGACCAATACACCGCGAGCCCGTAATCTCTCCCAAAATTCAAACCTTAAGGGATGCTATGAGAGTCAGACATATTATTTTACTGCTAGCTTGTTTCTCGTTGACCTATGCCCAGCTTGAGGTTGGCCAGATGGTCTCCACCTTCTATCTGCCCCGGCTGGAAGGTGGGTCCTTCTATCTGAGCCGGGTAGTGGGGGCGAAGGCCCAGCCGGATGACCGCACGCCGGTAGTGTTGAGCTTCTTCCAGACTACCTGTATCCCCTGCAAGGCAGAGATCGCTGAACTGGAAAAGCTGCAGGAAGAATTCCCCGATATAAAAATTTTCCTGGTGGACCTGAACGAAGATGATCAGCTCGTCGCCGCTTATGTGAAGGAGTTTGGGACCAAACTCGAGATGCTTCTGGATCGCTACGGGGTTGTGGGGAAGAAATACGGGGTAGTCGATGAGAACGATGTGGTCCTTCTGCCCAACTGCTATCTCATAGCCACTGATGGCAGCGTATATTATCACCACACTAACTTCAAGCCAGGCGATGAAGCGATCTACAGCGAGAAGTTCGCCGAGCTCGCCAAGCAGCTGGAAAAGGAGCGCGCCGCGCGAGCTGCGGAGCTGGCGAAAGAAGAGGAAAAGGTAGAGGTTAAAGAGGAATCCGCTGCTGTTCTTGAGATTGGTCAGCCGGCCCCGACCTTTTTCCTGCCCCGGCTGGTGGGCGGCTCCTTTTACCTGAGCCGGGTAGTGGGACCGAGGGTCAAGCCGGATGACCGCATGGCGGTTGTGGTCAGCTTCTTCCAGACCACCTGTATTCCCTGCAAGGCGGAGATCGCCGAGCTGGAGAAACTACAGGAGGAATTTCCCGCAATAAAAATCTTCCTGGTGGACCTGAATGAAGACGACCAGCTCGTGTCCGAATACATCGAGAGATTTGACCTGAAACTCGAGATGTTGATGGATCGATATGGAGCTGTGGGCAAGAAATATGGGGTTGTGAACGAAAAGGGTGTCGCCGTCCTGCCCAACTCTTTCATCGTAGCCCCAGACGGGACCCTTTACTATCACCACACCGGCTTTAAGCCCGGTGATGAGGAGGTCTATAGGAAGAAATTCGCCGATCTTACCTCCCAATAGCTGCCACCCGGGATATGAACTCAAGGCCGGCGCTCCCGGCGAGCAGCGGGAATATTGCCGCCAGCTTCCTCCAAGTGTTATAACTCAAGCTGTACAAGACCTGTGGTTGCCAAGGAGTAATCCACTTGTCTAGATTCGGGTACTTAATTCAAATCCAGCGGAAGTTACTTGCCCAGGCAGACTCCCGTGTATTATCGGAAACGCAGTTAAAGGAAGACACAGGCTATGCCATCATCGCTTGTCCAGCCTCACGGTGGTCGTTTAGTTGATCTCATGGTCAGCCCGGACCTGGCTGACCGACTCCGATCTGAGAGTGTTCATTTCCCCTCACTTACCCTCAACGACCGCCAGCTCTGCGATCTGGAGCTGTTAATTACCGGCGGTTTTTCGCCTCTGGCCGGCTTCATGGGCCGGCGAGATTATGAATCGGTGCTGGCAGATATGCGTTTGTCGGATAGCACCCTATGGCCCATACCCATCACTCTGGATGTATCTGAGGGGTTCGCTGGTTCCGTCAAGGAAGGAGATCGGGTGCTCCTGCGGGATAAAGAGGGCTTCCCTTTGGCAGTGCTTACCATCACGGATATCTGGCGGCCCGACCTTCAGGCGGAATCCGAGCGCATATTTGGCACTACGGACACCCTGCATCCGGGGGCGTTCTACCTCCTGGTAGAGTCCGGGCCGGTTTACCTGGGGGGCCCACTTGAGGGGCTGGCCCTGCCCAAACATTATGATTACCAATTGCTCCGGCAAGGGCCGCGACAGCTGCGCGAGCTGTTTCTCAAACATGGCTGGGAGCGGGTGGTCGCCTTTCAAACCCGCAATCCCATGCACCAGGCCCACGTGGAATTGACCCTTCGGGCTGCCTCGGCCTCCAAGGCTAATATCCTGCTCCATCCCGTGGTGGGGCTCACCATGCCTGGGGACGTAAACCATTACACCCGGGTGCGATGCTATGAACATGTCCTGGCCCGGTATCCGGTTGGTACGGTCATGCTCAGCCTGTTGCCGTTGGCCATGCGCATGGGCGGGCCACGTGAGGCGCTATGGCACGCTATTATTCGGAAGAATTACGGTTGCGAATACTTAATTGTGGGTCGTGATCACGCCGGGCCGGGCCGCGACAGCCGGGGCGAGCGATTCTATGGGCCTTACGATGCCCAGGAGCTGATCAAGGAACATGAGCCGGAACTGGGCATTGCGATGATCCCTTTTCGGGATATGGTTTACATAGAAGAGCGGGCCGAATATATGCCGGATGACGAAATGCCGGAAGGTGCCCACGTGTGCCATATTTCGGGCACGGAGCTGCGGCGCCGCTTGGACAAAGGGCTGGAGCTGCCGGGATGGTTTTCTTATCCAGAGGTGGTGGCGGAATTGCGTAAGGCCCAGCCACCGCTGTCAGAGCGGGGTTTCACCGTTTTCTTTACCGGGCTGTCGGGTGCTGGCAAGTCCACTCTGGCTAAGGGCCTCATGGTCAAACTGCTGGAGGATGGCCGGCGGCCGGTGACCCTGCTCGACGGTGATATTGTCAGAACGCACCTTTCCAGTGAGCTGGGCTTTTCCAAGGAACACCGGTCACTCAACGTGCGGCGGATCGGGTTTGTAGCCAGCGAGATCACCAAGAACCGGGGGATTGCCATCTGTGCCCCGATTGCTCCCTACGCAGCTGACCGCCGGTTTAACCGGGAGCTGATCTCGCGGTATGGCGGATACCTGGAAGTGTATGTGAATACTCCATTGAAAGTGTGCGAGCAGCGGGATCCAAAGGGCCTGTATGCCAAGGCGCGCCAGGGGCTCATCAAGCAGGTTACCGGGATTGACGATCCCTACGAGGTGCCTGCCGACCCGGAGATCGTGGTGGATTCGAGCTACGAGGACCCTGAAGCCCTGGCACAAAAGATCTTGCTGCGCATCGAGCAGTTGGGTTATCTGTAAAGAGGCTGCCC
>JBGVTM010000237.1 GCA_041862535.1 Candidatus Neomarinimicrobiota bacterium
TTTGGCCTTGCCTTCTCCCCTTCTCAGGGTAGTGCTTTGCCGTGCCTCGTCTCTGATCTTCTGCAAGTCTTCTATTTTTAATTTTGGCATATTCCTCTCCCATTATTTTTCATATTTCTTAACAATAGACATTACTTTGCTTTGTTTAACTTTTCCGTAAACATCGTTGCCGATCATCAGAACCGGTGCCAGACCACAGCAGCCAGGACAATTGATTTCTTTAAGCGTAAATGCGAGATCCTTGGTTGTACCGCCGGTGCTTATTCCCAATTCGTCGCCGATTTTTTCGACCAATCTTTTTGCCCCCCATACCTCACAGGCAGTCCCGGTGCATACGCTGATGGTATGTATTCCCCGCGGTTCGAGACTGAAAGACTTGAAAAAGGTGGCCACACTGAACACCCGGCTGAGAGGTACTTTCAGGCCATCCGCTACCTGGGTGAGGGCATCCTGCGGCAGATGTCGGTACTCTTCCTGCACATCCTGGAGGATAGCGATCAGCGTGCTCGGATCGCCGCTGTATTTCTTCATGATTTCTGAAATGTTGTGTTCACTCATGGTTCACCCTTGCTCTATCTAAGCAGATTGCAATTCTTTTAAATGCTTGTTAATGTTGCGTATTCCGGCAGTGAGTTCCTTCATACCGCCGGTGTCTCCGGGGAATAGCTCTTCTGAATCCACCTGGTATTCCCGCCCGTCTTTCTGGTGGCGATACTGGAAACGTATCTCCGGGTTGGCGACAATCAGGATTATGAGGGACTTCGCGATATCACCCAAGGGCTGGCGGTCAATGTGACTATGCTGGAAGGTGGCTTTCACGCGGGTGCCCTTTCCGGGCTCGGACTGGAGGGCTAAATCACCGCCCGCCGCGCGAGCCGCTTCCCGGAACAGGGATAGCCCCAATCCCACCTTCCGGACCGATTGGGTCGTGAAAAAGGGATCAAGTGCCTGTTTTATGGTAGCTTGATCCATGCCAGCACCGTCATCCCTGATTTCGATCTCCAACCGGTCCTCCGCCATATTTTCCTCGACTCGAATCTCAACTTCACGGGCTCCGGCGCGGATGGAATTCTCCACGATGTCGAGAATATGCAGGGAGAGATCCTCCATGGCTACTTTCCGTTACTCTTCATAACAGACCCCGCGCCCGTTTTCAGACTTCAGCGCCATTTTGAGCTCCGCGAAGGAGACTTCTTCAACCGAAAGCGGTGTGTGCCCTTTGCCGATATCTCTTAGCACATGGGCGTCGGATGACCTTAAGAAGGGGTAGTGTCCATACTGCTCGAAGGTGGCAGCAGCTTCTTTGAGGCTCATTCGCGATGACACTTCCAGGGCGTCCAGGCTCAGGTCAGCGGGGATAAATCCGAGCTGCCCGATGATGCCGAATCCTTCCCGGTCGATATGGGCGGCGACGGCCAGTCCGTTGTGGGAATGAATGGCCTCGACGATGTGCTCCAGGGACAGGTCAGTGGCCCCGATCAGTAGCCGGTTGTTAAACTCCGCTACGGTCCCGTCAGCCTCGACCACGACCTGCAGGCCGAAAGCCGCTTCGTCATTTTCGCCTTCTAGATGTTCATAAATCAGTGCTTGAATCCGGGCGGCATCACCAAGGTTGCCGAATAAACCGGCGATATGGACCTCTTCTTTGGAAGTGATCTCCATTCCTGGCAGCACAACCAAGCTGGTTGGATGGGCAGCTTCGATGACGGCGGCCAGGTTTTCGCCGGAATTGTGATCACAGATTGCGATCATATCAAGCCCCTTGCTGAGCGCTTCATCTACAATTCTCTTCGGCGACATTTCCAATTCGGCGCAGGGAGAAAGACAGGTATGAATATGAAGGTCGGCATGAATGACCCTCATTTTTCTCCTAGCAGTTTGTATAATTGGCCCGCCAGCTCGAAGGTTGATCCTTCAGTGGTGAATATGGGGATTTTCTCTTCGGAGGCTTTTTTAAGTGTCTCGCTCTCCGGCTGGCGTCCATTTACCAGGATAATTCCGGCAATACTTTTCATCGTAGCCACGGCAATTATATTGGGGTGGGTCTGGAGGGTAATCCATAGATCCCCCTCTTTGGCGTGAGCGAGCACATCGCTCAAAAGGTCGCTAGCGTAAGCACCGGTAATCTGCTTAGCTAGATTATCGACGGTTGTCATCGCTGTCAGGCCGAGCTGTTTGATGATAGTATCAAGTTCCATGGTATCCTGATCTATTGCAGGTTAACGGTGAACTTCAGATTTGTGCCGACGCTGAGCGTGGACTCCAGATACATATTGTCGGCACATCTTTTAATATTGCACAGACCCATGCCAGCGCCGAAGCCCAGTTCCCTGACCCAGTCGGGAGCGGTGGAGAAGCCGGGCTGCATGGCTTTTTCGATGTCTTCGATGCCCGGGCCAGAATCTCTTAGCTCTACGGTGATTTCTTTAGAAGTCACATGGGTGGTCAGTTTGCCTCCGTCAGTGAAAATGACGACATTCATCTCGGCTTCATAGGCTGCAATGGCCACCCGGCGCAGGATATCAGGAGGGATGCCCAAGCGTCCCAGGGCCCTTTTCAGTTTGCTGGAGGTTTCGCCGGCCCGGTCGAAATCACTGCCGATTATATCGTACTGAAAGATGAAGATGGCTTTGTCAGCAATGATTTCTTCGAAAGTATGGTTAGTATGGCGACGGTGGGTCTCCCGTTCGTGATAATCGATCTCCATTTTGTTCAGCAGGCCCCTGACAATATCTCCTTTGGTGATAATGCCGACCAGTTCACCCGTCTGGCGATCGAGGACCGGGAAGCGGCCATAGTCATAGCGTTCGAATTCTTCGACGGCATGGATTAAGGGATCAGTGTCATACAGCGTTTTCACATCCCGGCTCATGCGTTCCGCCACCGGGCAGTCCGGGTTAACGTCAGCCAGGTATTTGATGAAGTCTTCAATGCTGATCAATCCTACCAGCTGGTTGCCATCCACAACTGGTACGCCGGAAATCCGCTCATCGCGGAGCAGGTTTCGAAGATCGCTCATGCGACTATCAACACTGACGGCGATGACATCCTTAGCCATGACCTGCCCCACCTTCATCTCATAGATTAGTTCCTGAACCCTCGTAACTTCCTTGGTATCGGTCATGGACTAACCTATTAGCCTTCATATTCGGAGCAACCGGCCAGACCTTCGCGGTAGAGTCGGCCGCAGGCCTCGAACAGGGGCAGCGAGGTAGCCAGCAGGGCGATATCTTTTTCATCCGCGAGGGCGATGACCTCCCCACCCGGTTTCTTCCCCCGGACGAAGCAGATGGCTTTGACATCGGCCATCTCCGCGGTTCGGATCACCTGGGCGTTGGTCAATCCGGTCAACAGGAGGGCATTCGGCTTGATAAAGGCCAGGACGTCGCTCATCAAGTCACAACCGCAGCCGGTGTGTACCTGCTTCTGCCGGTGATCCCGGCTTGACAGGAAATCACCATCCAATATCTTGACAATCTGGGCAAGGGTCATGGATTGACCTTCTGATTGATAACCAGCTCGCCTTTCCGGATGACGCGCTGGGAGGGTACCGTTAAGGCCGGGCAATTGGCCCAACATTCTCCACAACCGGTGCATTTATCAAGGTCCACGTAGCGGGCTTTCTTGCGGATTTTCACTTTGAAGTTGCCGACATAGCCTGAGACATCCACCACTTCGGCGAAGGTCATCAGGTGGATATTCTTATGCTTCGAGACTGCCACCATTTTCGGAGTGAGAATACAGGCTGAGCAATCCAGGGTGGGGAAGGTCTTGTCGAAGTTGGCCATATGCCCACCGATGGAGGGGGTGCGCTCGACCAGATGGACCTTTTTCCCGGCTTCAGCCATGGTGAGGGCGGCCTGGATGCCGGCGATGCCGGCGCCTACGATTAACACGTCCGGATTGACGGGGACCTGTTTCTTTTCCAGAGGTTCGTGGAGGGCTACCCGGCGCACTGCCGCAGCGACCAGCGCTTTGGCCTTGTCAGTGGCCAGGCGACCGTCCAGAGTCACCCAACTGACATGCTCGCGGATATTGGCCATCTGGAAAAAGAACGGATTTTGTCCGGCATCGGCGGTGGCCCGACGAAAAGTAATCTCGTGCATCAGGGGTGAGCACGAAGCCACTACCACCCGATTGACCCGTTCGGCACGGAGATCCTCCTGGATGAGCTCCTGTCCCGGGTCGGAGCACATGAACTTGTATTCCCGGGCCACGGAGACCAGGGGCAGTGTCTGGGCGAAAGCGACTACTTCGAGGATATCCACCTTGGCGGCGATGTTCATGCCACAGTGGCATATATAGACGCCGATTTGGGGTGAACCGTTTTTACTGGGCGGTGGCATATTCTTCTTGCTCCCCAATTTTATCAGAAACAGGTAATGGAATGGTCAGACGGTGTAGGCCGAGGTTGCGGCCTGGCAGCCCCAGAGCGATACCGGCCAGCTGCGTGAAATAGCCGACCGGAACCTCACCAGCCAGCCCGTGGTCCCGGATCATCTGATGCTGGAAGCACTCCAGGTTGAATTGGCAAAACGGGCAGGCAGTGGCTACAACGTTAGCGCCGCGCCGGCGGGCTTCGGATAGCAGGATATAACTCAGCCGGACTCCCACTTCTTCGATTGTCCCGCTCAACGATGCACCACAGCAGTGGGTCTTCAGGGGCCAGTCCACCGGTTCGGCCCCGAGGGCGCGTATCAGGCGGTCCATGGTGGTGGGGTGGTAAGGGTCATCAAAGGTGGCGTAGGGCCGCACCAGCAGGCAGCCGTAGTAACAGGCCACCCGCAATCCCAGCAGCGGTCGTTTAACCTGCCCCGCGATTTTTTCCAGCCCGACATCGTTGACCAGAATGTCGAGGGGATGGCGGACCTGCACCCGGCCGGTGTACGACAAGCTCGCAGCCGCTAATGCGCTATGTATGCTCTCCCCGATCTGAGAATAGTCGTCGATGTAATGCTGGGTCTTGTTCAGGACGGCGTAGCAGGCGGCGCAAGGGGTCGTGAGGGTGGGTGGAGAGTCACCATTCCCTCCCTGGCGCTCGGCCAGGGCCAGGTTGCGGACGGACATGGCGAAGGCCTGCTGTTCATCCACCGACATGTACATGGTGGCGCCGCAGCAGTTCCAGTCCTCCAGTTCTTCATAGGCCACATCCAGGGCCTGAAAGACCGCGATCAGTGATTCCGCATAGGCCCTGCCGGTGGTCTTGCCGGAGCAGGAACATCCGGGATAGTAGAGATATTTCATGCTTCCACCCTGCCTGATTGACGGGCCCGGTCGAGTTCCAGAGCCGCCTGTTCAACGCCCCGCAAAATTGTGGTCAGTTCACCCTTGCGCTTGATGGACTCTTTCTTCATGGATAGCCGGCCTTGCCGCATGAGTTTCAGGCCCAGCAGGGCCTTCTTTTTCATATACTGGAAGGGATTGGTCTTGAGAGCCATGCGCACGATAACCCGGCCTTCGCTGCTGCGGCCGTTCCGCTGGACCAGGCGAAAAAATTCCCGGGACAGAACGGGAATACCGAACCGCTTGGGATAGATATTCTTTTCAATCGCCCGGCGCTTGAGGGCGTACATGATGTCGGTGATCTTGATATTCTTGGGGCACTCGACGGTGCAGGAGTAGCAGGAGGCGCATAGCCAGATAGTGAGGGATCGCAGGACATCGTCCTTGAGTCCCGCCCGGGTCATGGCGATGATGCGCCGGGGCGTATAATCCATGTAGATGCTCAAGGGACAGGTAGCGCTGCAAGTGCCGCACTGGATGCAGTGGGCCAGTTGTTCCCCCCCCGGCATCGCGCTTATCTCCTGCGCAAAATGGGGATCGAGGTCTCTTTCATAGCGCACTTTGCGTTCTATAGGTGGTGACGACATAACGGTAGCCTTCTAATTAGGGGCTTCAGGTTCCGGGGAAAATCGAATCGCATGGGCCAGGGGAAGTGTGTGATCGCAATATCGGAATACTAACCGCAATGAGTGATTATCTTAACAGTGCATTGGTCGGGTACTCCATTAAAACCGCAGCCCAACCGTTTTTTTAAGAGTCAATATTAAGCCCAGCGATCGAATACATTCAAGACAATTTAGGATATTTAGACACATTTATCCTGTTTAAATGCTGAACGGATTATTGTCTAATTACCTAACATATGCTAAAGTATTGATAATATATCCTTTTTTTACTTTATTGATCTTAGTCAATTTAGATTGATACAGTGGCCTCAGTGTTTGCTACGCCCTGGAAGCGGGTCAGGCAGTTAATCAACAGGCTCAGTTATCCATTTCAGGCCTGCGCCGCTGGTTCTAATTCATGCAGTTTATCCAGGGCGGCGGTAAACTGCTCCCGGGCCTTTCCCAGGTAGGTGTGGCACTCGTGGATGTAGCCATCCGCCGAAGCCGACCAGACCCGGTTCAGATAGCGTTCCCCGGAGGCAAAGATGCTCATCACATCGGCGTAGGCCTGGAGCCCGTACAGGTGGCCGATCGCTTCCCGGGCCTCGACGAAGGTGGTCAGGTCGACGGGGAACAGTTCATCGATCCGATGGCGGAAATCGTAAGGGTGGATGGACTCCTTTTCCCGATTGAGGGTAGTGATATTCTCCACCACCCGGGTCAGGCTTTGGCGGATGTTCTGGATGTTGGCGGCCAGCGCTTCCGCTTCCCGGGCGGCACGCAGGGTGGTGAGCCGAACGAGGGCTACTCCCGCCGCACCGGCAACGATGGCCACCAGAAATATTTCCCAGTATACCCGTTCCGTTTCCAACACCGCCGTCAAAGCGCCGCCCAGAAAGCCGCCAACAATGAGCAGGTATCCCAACGCTTTCATTGTGCCACCTCCTTAAGCCGAACCCAGGGCGCCAGTTATGACATAATACAGGGCAAAGCCGACTCCAACCAGGGCTTCACCGACAATGAGTCCCGCCGCTACGGGCACCCCAACTCCTTCCGACCACTGCTTGCCTTTTTTCCAGTCCGACCACAGCCGCAGCAGGGTGCCGATGGTGTAGGTGAGAACGATATTGAACGGCAGGTAAAAGCCGAGGCCCACGAGGATACCCAGGCCGCCGATGCCGCTGGCGCTCAGGAGGGCGCCCAGCCCGGCGCCGGCCACGTACTTTTCAACCGGGACCTCACCGCCGAGGATGCCGCTGATCATACTGGCCAGAGCCGTTCCCTGGGGAGCCGGGAGCCGGTCACTACCCAGGGTATAGGCCTTGTGCAGCACGAAAATGAGGATCATAACCAGGATCGGCCCCAGCCAGGTGCCCAGGAACTGGCCGATCTGCTGTCGGCGGGGGATGGCCCCCACCAGGTATCCGGTCTTCAGGTCCAGCATGAGGTCGGTGGCCTGGGCCATGGCCACGCAGGCGGCGGCGCCCACCATGACCGAGGATATAATCGCCGCCTTATCGCCCAGGCCGCTGCTGATGATGATCAGAATAGTGACAGCTATCAGTGTCATGCCTGACAGGGGGGACCAGTTCGTCCGGCCGATGCATTCAGACAAGACCACCCCGGCGACCCAGATCCACAGCGTCCCCAGAAGGGCCATGATGACCCCCCGCAGCAGGCCCATCTCGGCCACGGAGTTATAGGCAATCACGAGCAGCAGCAGGGTTGCCAGGCTGATGCCGATGTACAGCAGGCGGATGGGCATTTCATCCTGGGAGAGGGGCGTTTTCGTTTTGGCGGCCATCTGCATGCTCCTCACGGCACTGACCACCAGCGGCAGAGCCAGAGCGATGCCGGTCAGGGCCCCGCCGATCAGCATGCCGATGCCCACCGGTCGGAACAGCTGCAGGCGGAGATAGGAAGGCATGCTCGTCGCCATTTCGGTCAGTGTCTGGGGAGTTGGCAGCAGTCCCAGGGCGGCAAGCAGGGGTGCCAGAATCCAGTAGCAGACGTAGCCACCGACGATGAAATATACGCCGCCCTTGCCGGCCAGGAAACCCACTCCGATGGTCAGGAGGGAGATGTACCAGACGCCGTTCATGTACTGCGGCATGCCGATAAGGTTGCCCAGTTGCCAGTTTTCGAAGCCGGTGAGCTGGCTGATGGAGTGAACGCCGGCGCTGACGGCCGCTCCGCCCAGCAGCAGGATGGCCTTGTGGAGGCCCGCGCCCGGTGATTTGAGAATGGCGGCCACGGCGATGCCGCCGGGATAGGCCAGGCGCTCGAAGTCGATCATCTGCTTGCGAAGGGGGATGATGAAGGCGATACCCAGGACGCCGCCGGCGATGCACCCGAAGACCATGAGCACCGGATTGAACTCCGTCTGTCCCAGGATGAACAGGGCCGGGACGGAGAACATCATGCCGGCCGAGGCGCCGTTGACCGCGCTGGCGATGGTCTGGTTGATATTGTTCTCAATGATACTGGTGCGCCGCATGATGCCCCGGAGGATACCGAATCCCAGGATGGCGGCCAGCTCCGAGCCTTCGATGGAAAAGCCCAGGATCAGGCTGGCATAGCCGATGCTTAGGGTGATGATGGCCCCCAAGAAGTAGCCCACCAGGACGGCCTGCCAGGTGAGCTCGGGATAGGACCCGGTCCGAATAGGCCGTTCGCGGCTGATCTCAGCGGTTGTCAACGTTGCACCTCCTACTGGCTGAAGGGGATGATAATGATTCCTGGACCCGTGTCCGGATTGACACCAGCCGAATGCTTAATGGTCATGCTTGATGAGCACTGGCCAATCGATGTATTGCAACCTGGGTAAACTTAACAGCTGGGCAGCGAGGATGCGGAAGGGTTTTGCGATCCGCTCGGATACAGGCCGGGAGATGCTGCTGCGGAAGCAGCGGTGATGTTCAGGGACAGGCGGGGCGGTCCATAATCCTTCCTGACGCCTGGTCTGTATCTCAATTGCCAGAGGATTACCATTGCCATATAAAGAACAGCGGCAAATCTGCCAGCAGGCAGGAAATAGCTTGACTTTGTAATTAATATATTTATATTGAAAATAAATGAGGCAGTGATTGATGTTTAATTGCCTGAATTATTGATATATAATCACTGTAAGTAATATAAAGTACTGGATTATTTAACGATATAATGGCGATAATTTCAGAAACCGAAAGGTTAAAAAGAATAACAACTTAGCATTTATACTTACGGATCATGGAAGGGAAGCGTTCGAATTAAGCATGTTAAATATTATATAGCAAGGAGGGGGATCAAATGAAATCTATTAGTACCACGGCATTAATTCTTGTGATGGTGTTTATGATCGGTGGCAACGTTCTGGGGCAGGAATGCGGGTGGACAAAGACAGGGAACAATGTCTATGCATCCAATTCCGGCAACGTTGGCATCGGGACGGCGTCCCCTGGCTGCGGCTTCAGTTTCAGGCCTACAATATTCTGTGAAAAAGGAGCATACCAATGAAACCGGCTAGACCTTATTTCCTACCTGCAATGCTCCTCATAGCGATGATAGCCTGTAGCGACCCGGAGGACGCGATCATAGACGCGGACCTGCTGGAGGGGGTGTGGCGGGTAGACCCGCTGATTACGCCGGATAGTACGATAGTACCTCGTTGGGAAGGCCCCTTGGTAATTCAATTCGGTGGAGAAATGGAAATCGAGGGCTATTATGGTCGTCATTACTACCAGGGTGTGTATGAAATCCCTGCGCCCGGCTCGATAGAGATTACCATCCTCTCCAGCTCCGCGGACACTGTGCAGGATGTTAGCAAGACGTCGGTGCGCTTCCTGGAGGCCCTGTCCAGCGTCTCGAAGTACACCTTGCGGAAAGACACGCTGGAACTATTCAATAAGGGCCGCGAGTACGTGATCCATGCCAGCCTCGGCCTGGTGGATGAGGAACTTCTCGGCGTGGTCTGGAAAGTGGACACCCTACTGGCACCGGATTTCCATCTTATCCCCGGGGATACTTTGATGACGGTTAAGTTCTACAAAGAATACCTTTTAGTCGGCGGAGGGGGAGCCTGTAATTATTTTGCAGGAACCTTTACCAATACAGAAAAGGGATCTTTGAATATTGAAGTTCGTTCAGTGACACTTATGTCATGTGGGCGCAGGCCGGATCTTCTTGATGGCTATTATTTTTGGGCGTTGGACAGTATCACTTCCTACGAGGTGAGTGCTGGCAGGCTGCGTCTCCATGACTACGGTCTTCGATATATAATCAGCTTCAGCGTTGAACAAACGGACACGAACCTGGCCAGGATAGAGCCATACACCTTTTCTGAGGACTAAAAGTTTATGGTAGAAAGAATGATACGTACCATTAAACGAACAGGCTGCAAAACAGCACTCCTGCTTTGCCTTCCGATGATTGTTGCCGCCCAACCCGCCAAGGTTCCTTCCCACGTAGAAATCTACCCGGTGGACTCAGGATCACATGATGGCTTAACAGCTTCTGGATCGGAGAGTTATGTGGCCTTCCAAGAAGTGATCCAGATTCCCGGGGCATCATGGCTGCGGCTGCAGTTTCAGGCCTGCAATATTCTGTGAAAAAGGAGCATATCAATGAAAGCGGCTACTTTTTCTTACCTATCTGCCATCCTGCTCGCGGGGCTGATTGCGTGTAGTAATA
>JBGVTM010000238.1 GCA_041862535.1 Candidatus Neomarinimicrobiota bacterium
TGGTGCGGGGGGCGGCTCGCTTTCCGGAGGGGGGTGTGTTCGGTCCGAAGATCTACTACGGCGGCCAGAACAACCTTATCTGGTATGCCGGCGGCGAGGTGAGCCTGCCGCTGGGACGCGTACGCCACCGCGGTATCCGAGAACTAGACCGGGGCCAGTACGACGAACCCGGCCCGACCGACTTCGTCAGCGGCTGCTGCCTGCTAATCCGCGCCGACCTCGTTCACCGGCTGGGCGGATTTGATCCGCAATATGTTATGTACACCGAGGATGTAGACCTGTGCTATCGGGCCGGTCGGCTGGGCGCGGCCTGTTACTACCTGCCTGCAGGCAAGGTCTGGCACCATGTCTCCAGCAGTATGGGCGGGGAACTATCCCTGCGCAAGGTCTGGCTGAAATGGCGGTCCAGCATGCGCTTTTTTCGGCGCTTTGCCAGACCCTGGTACTGGGTGACCATTATGGGGTATCAGGTGCTGTATTATGGTCTGCTGGGGCCGGCCAGATATATCAGACGGAAGTGGCTGTAGCAGTCGGGTTTCGCCTACCCGGACTCGAACAGCCGACGCGCTAGCTGCAGATCGTCCGGCGTATCGATTTCCACCCACGGAAGATCGGTGAACGCAGTGATCCCGATAGCGTGTCCCTCCTTCGCCAGCTCGGTGAAGGCAAAGGTGTCATAGGCCATCAGGTGCCCGTCTTCGATCAGCGCGCCGATCCTGTCAAATAATATCCCTCCGAAGGATGGGGAAAACCGTGCCAGCCCGGTCCATTCACCGAAGGCTTCGGTAAGGGGAATTTCCTTGCTCGATGCCACCAGACGGGCATCTTTAACCGTCACCTTCATTTCTTCACTGGCGCACGCTTTACGCTCAACCAGCAAGGTGTCGGGCTGGCCACTGTCGACGAGCTGGTGAAGGAGCCGCGGGTCGTAGATTAGGTCACTATGTAGATACAGGAAGTCCTCCCTGACGAAGCTCCGTGCGAACCACAGGGAGGCCATGTTGTTGGTGATGCGGTAAAAAGGATTAAAGTGGAAGGTGACGGGATAGTCGGCCAGATGGTCCATGAGCATCTCTTTCCGGTATCCCACCACCAGCGCGAGGTCAGAAATCCCGGCATCCATGAGCAGCCCGACGCTGCGGGAGATGAGAGATTGTCCCTGAACTTCCAGCAGGGCTTTCGGTCGATCTTTCGTGAGTGGACTGAGGCGGCGGCCCTCGCCGGCGGCAACGATGATGGCCTGCATTACAATCCCCCGCGATGAAATGGCGCCGGCTGAGCCCTGGCACCGCTTACGACCGTGACACGTCGCTGCGGCACTAATAAATCTCCTCCAGGATAGATCGCACCTGCTCGGGGGTGAGAGCAACGATATTGTTGTCCATGCGTCCCCTGGTAAAACACTGGCCGGTCAGCCAATCCAGTTGACTGCGCTCAACGCCCCAGTCCCGCAGCCTGAACGGGATGTGGTCGGCTGGTATTTCCTTAATTTTCACCTTGAGCTGCTCAAGCCCGGAGAGGGCCAGATCCTGGAACAGGGTGTCCAGGGTAACCTGGATAGCTGGGGCATTGATCTCCAGCAGCGGCGGCAGAGCGATGGAGGCGGCCAGGCCGTGGGGGATACCGAAATGGATAGTCAGCGGATAGCTGATCGAGTGGGCGGCTGCCGTCCGGGTGTTTGAGAATGCCAGGCCAGCGGTCGTGGCGGCGGTGAGCAGCTGTCGGCGGACCTCTATATCTTCAGGGTGCTCTTTGAGGCGTGGGGCATTGGCTAGAATCAAGGCGATAGCGTGCAGCGCATGAGTGGTTGAGGTCCTGTTGGCATGCTTGTTCCAGATGGCCTCAAAGCTGTGACTCAGGGCATCCAGGGTGGTGATCAGCGAGGTATCCATGGGCAGGCTCAAAGTCAGCTGCGGATCGAGGATTGCTACGTCGGGATAGAGGTCAGGGTGGCTGATAGAATATTTGACCTGGCCCTCCAGGTCCCATAGCGTGCCCCACATGGTGACTTCGCTGGCGGTGCCATGGGTGGTGGGGATGAATACGCTGGGTACACGCTGGGGAAAGGGTTCGTTGAGCGCGAGCAGTTCCCTTATTTGTGCCTTGCCGGTTCCGCGGGCGGCCAGCATGCACTTGGCGGTGTCCATCACCGAGCCGCCTCCGATAGCGACAGCGCCGTCGAACGCATTCGAGAGGCTGAAAACCACGGCCTCCTGGCAGTTGGCCAGGGTGGGATTCGGCGCTACATTGGAAAAGATACCAGTCCCCGGGAAGCGGGCGGCCAGCCGCAACCGGTGCAGACCGCCATTGGAGGTGATAATAAGGGGGTGCTGAATGTTGAGCCGGGCTAGCTGATCCCGGCAGGCAGTCAGCCAGTCCTGGCTGTGGAGCACCTGGACGGGATTATGGTATTCCATTTCCGGCATGGGGCTACTCCATCAATCTACCGCAGGGACTCTCAGGTTCCATAAGCATTGGCGTCACGAGGCGATAAACTCCTGGAATTCGAGGCGTAGTTGCCCGGGGGACTGGGTTGGCCGTTTCAAGTCCGGCAGGGTGCCCGGCTGAACACGGACGTGGCATAAAAGCGGACCTGCTTGAGTACGGGCCTGCACTAAAAATTGCTCGAAGTGGGTCAGAGATTCTACAAAGACCGCGTGTTTATACCCGGTATTGGTTGCCAGG
Source organism: Candidatus Neomarinimicrobiota bacterium (assembly GCA_041862535.1). Classification (NCBI taxonomy): domain Bacteria; kingdom Pseudomonadati; phylum Fidelibacterota; species Fidelibacterota bacterium. Next base: position 2,686 of record JBGVTM010000238.1, read on the forward strand.
GCGGGGAAATTGACCACTTCGGAAGCGGTGCGCTGCCCACCGGTGGATTCGTACTGCCTGTTATCAAAAACAATATGGATCAGGTTCTTGGGATGATAGAGGCCGATAGTAGCCAGGGTGCCCAGTTTCATAAGCAGTGCTCCGTCACCGTCGAGGATATAGACTTTCCGGTCCGGTTCTGCCAGGGCCAGAGCCAGGCCCACCGCGCTGATGCAGCCCATGGAGCCGGCGGTGTAGAAAGTCCCTGGACGGCTGAGGACCTGTTTCAGTTCTCTCCCGGTGTAGCCGGTGGTGCCCAAGATAACATCCCGGTCGTCAATCTTCCCGGCCAGCAGCTTGATGTAATCGATCCGCAAGGGGCGGTCAGGATCAGGTTCGTGATCTTTGCTCAATGCTGGTTCGAACAAGCCGCGACGGATTATAAAAGCGTAGGGTTTTTCTTCCTTTCTCAGATATTCACTGGCAGTAATGACCGCCTCCTCGCAACGCCGCTCATCGTCCTCCAGGACCTGGTAGGGGATTTTCAACAGGCTGAGGAGATCCAGGAGCGTCTCGCCCATAATGCGGTGTTGCGGCGCATCCGGCTTGCTCCCCGGCTCAGCCCGCCAGGTAATAATGAGCAGGGCGGGAAGATTATAGAGCAGCTGCAGGGAGGTCAGGGGATTAACGGTGTTGCCGAAGCCATCATTCTGCATGATTACTACCGGGGCCTTGCCAGCCAGCGCGAAGCCACCCGCCAATCCCATGGCCTCTCCTTCGGAGGTGGCGGTATAGTAGTTGGATTCGGGGGATTGCTCTAGCTGGATAATCAGGTCCTTGACAACTGAACAGGGCACCCCGGTAAAGGGCCCGAATCCATGGTCAAGGAGTTGATGCTGGAAAACATCCGCGCGCATATCCTGCCCCTTCTTGCCGATGTTCAGGTATGGAGATCTTCAGGGCTGTCCACATCCAGCCAATGCCCCCGCGAGTAGTTGATATGGATCTGTTCGCCGGCGGCCTGCATCGCCGTCAGCAGCTGCACCAGGGAGGTATCTTCATTCAGGCGGCCTTCATCGCGGTAGTAGGACTCCAGGAAGGCCTTGATGCGGTGGGCACCTTCGGTGCTCAGTTTCAGCACGCCGATCCATTCCCCATGGGCCACCTCATGGTCAATATGGGTGCCGATAGCTTCCAGCGGTACGCAGCGCGAGGCACCGTAGCGGTCTGATGGCGGCTGAGCCCCCAGCACGGCATCGATATCACGCCCCAGCTTGCGCCCGTTAGCCCAGGAGGTATCCACCGCCAGGACTATGTTCTCGCTGGTGTCCAGCAGGTCGTTCAATACGCTTTCTTCAAACAGAATGTCCCCGAAAGCCACCACAACCGGCCCGCTGAGTTTCTCGACAGCGCTATATAATGAGGAAGCGATACCCCCTCTTTTCCAGGGTCGGTTGATAAAGCGATGGATATTGTCTACTTGAACGGCACCGGCTTTGTAACCCAGCACAACCGAGATGTCCTTTATCCCGCAATTGTTGAAGGTCTCTACCAATCTGCGCAGTAAAGGCTTGCCCTTGTACTCCAGCATGGTTTTGGGCTTATCCCTGGTCAGCTCGCCGAATTTCTGTCCCCTGCTGGCTGCCAGGATGACCGCCTTGGGTATTTCCGAGAAGGGGAGATAGCGCTTTTCAGCCTGCTTCAGCTCGTCGGCTCGCTGCAGCCGGAAAATCTCAGCTACGGGGGCGATTTTCCCTTCCAGCTTGGCAGGCGATTGGGCCTGATAAAGGTAGTTAGCAGTCTCCTGCATGGCAGCCACGGCACCTCGCAGAATATGGTTGGCCCAGATAACCACGCTCACGCCCAATTCTCTGAATACGTGGATGGGAGTCTTATGGTAGGTGGTGGGTACAATCACGACGGGACAGCTTTGATCCCAACTCTTCATAAAACTGGCGATCTGATCGGCGGTGGTGATCTTGCTATGAACCAGCAGCGCATCGGCACCGGCATCCCGGTAGGCGTAGGCCCGCCGGAGCACCTCATCCAGCCCCCAACCGGCAATAAAAGCTTCGATACGCGCTACTACCTGGAAGTCAGAATCAGTTTGGGTATCTTTAGCTGCTTTTATTTTGCCGCAAAACTCCTCTATATCGGCCAGGGGCTGCTGCTCGCCGCCAATGAAGCTGTTGGTCTTGGGGAAGAGCTTATCCTCAATGCAGACTCCAGCTATGCCGCGCTGCTCAATTTTCGTTACCATCCGACGGACACTGTTGAAATTGCCGTAACCGGTATCACCGTCAAGCAGGATTGGGATGGAGGTGGCGTCGCTCATGAACTCGAGGGTTTCCAATACCTGGGTCCAGCTGGCCTCATTGTTGTCCCGCACGCCGAGGGCCGCCGAAATGGTCAGACTGCTGGCCCAGATACCCTTGAAGCCGGCTTCCTCTACAATTTTCGCGCTCAACCCATTGTGAGCCTCAACGATGAACTCAAGCTGGTTTGATTGCAGTATTCTCTTTAGGGCAGTAGTCACCTTCATCCCCTCATCCTTATAGAAATGTAATTGAATAAAAACTTAGCCAATAGCATATCTTCATAGCCTCCTTAAATGCAAAACTGGCGCATCGATCCGGATACTCTATCCCCTAACCTAACAACAGAGGCTGTTTGAATCAGAATGGCCCTAACGTTTTGTTAGGCATAGGTGTCACTCTGTCTGATGCTTGTATAAGACGGTACGTGCCAAGGCATAAAAAGTTACGATGCTTCTCAAATCGCGACAATACCGCGATCCTGATATCACCTTTGCTGGCATTTCCGGTTACCAAAGGCATTCAGCCCTTTTGGATTATCCCTCCTGGAGGCAAAAGAGAATCCATTTAATTCCTAAATCCGTTTTCTATGGAAGGTTGGACAGGCAGGATCGAAAGAGCATATGCTATCCCCTGGCAGGGCATAGTACGGTGGAGATTCGATCACAGACGAGAGGATTAACGGTTTTAGATAAGGTTAGCCAACATGTAACTTATATTAATATGCACAAGGCTCTTGGGCATTTTGGGCTTCTTTGGCCGATCAGCTCAGGCCGTGTGGTGTTGCCGGGCTTGCCGGTCAGGGAACTCCAGAGTGATTTCAATATCATGAGGTATTCAGGTGGTAAGCGATAATTCGGTTCAAGTAGCTGTCATTGGGAGTGGCTACTGGGGCAAGAATCTGGTAAGGAATTTTTACCAATTGAATGCCCTGCGCTGGATTTGCGATACCAGCCGGGAGTTACTGAAAGCGATGGGCCAGATCTATCCGGGCGCGCAATTGACCACCCGCTATCAAGATGTGCTGGAAGACGATCAGGTTCAGGCGGTAGTCATCGCCACCTCGCCGGCACTCCATTTCAGCCAGGCCAAAGAGGCCCTCATTCGTGGTAAGCACGTATTTGTAGAAAAGCCCCTGGCCCTGGGTTACCAGGAGGGCAAGGAGCTGGTAGAGCTGGCTGACCGGCAGGGCCTGATCCTATTGGCCGGGCATATCCTGGAGTATCATCCTGCCGTTACCCATCTGAAGGAAATCATTCGGCAGGGGGAACTGGGACAACTCTGGTATATCTATTCGAATCGATTGAATCTGGGAAAGGTCCGCACGGAAGAGAACATCCTGTGGAGCTTTGCCCCCCATGATATATCCGTGATTCTACACCTGGCCGGGATAGAACCTGAGATTGTACACGCCTCGGGTGGGAGCTATCTGCAGGCTGCTATCGCGGACGTTACGGTGACCAATCTTGTTTTCAAGGGTGGGCTCAAGGCGCATGTTTTTGTGAGCTGGCTCCATCCTTATAAGGAGCAGAAGCTGGTGGTTATTGGCGATCGGAAGATGGCCGTCTTCGATGATACCGTCCGTAAAGGCAAGCTGTGCATCTATGATAAAGGGATAGAATGGCAGGGAGGAGTCCCGATCCCCCGTCACATCGGTGAGGTTACAGTACCGTTGGAGGATGCCGAACCGCTGCGGATTGAGTGTGAGCACTTTCTGGCCTGCATTCGGGAGGGTAAGCAGCCGCTCACCGATGGAGAAAGTGCTTTGAGAGTACTTAAGGTCCTGGAGGCAAGCCAACTTTCTTTGGAGCAGGAGGGCGTGCCGGTCCCACTTACGGCAATACATTAAGGTCGTATCAATGCCTGACTTTTTTGTGCACGAATCAAGCCACCTGGATGAAGGGGCCGAGGTAGGTCCCGGAACTAAGATTTGGCATTTCTGCCATATCAGTGCGGGTGCTCGAATAGGATCAAATTGCAATATCGGTCAAAACGTCTATATTGCCCCGGAAGTAACCATTGGTAGCAACGTTAAGATCCAGAATAATGTATCCATCTATACCGGTGTCACTGTTGAGGACGACGCTTTTTTGGGGCCTTCCATGGTATTTACCAACGTGATCAATCCCCGCAGCCATGTGCCGCGCAAGGATGAGTTCCAGCCCACGCTTGTGCGGCGAGGAGCCACCATTGGTGCCAATGCGACCATACTGTGCGGTGTTACTTTAGGGCGATACGCTTTCATTGGGGCCGGCGCGGTGGTTACCCGTGACATCCCGGACTATGCTCTCGTCTATGGAAATCCAGGCAAGATCAGGGGTTGGATGTGCCAATGCGGGGTGCCGCTACACTTCGATGGAGGCAAGCAGGGGGATACAGCCGCTTGCGAGCGTTGTGGCCTGTACTATGCCAAAGAGGGTGAGATAGTGCAGGTGCACGAGGAACCTTAATGCCGGCAGCTCTGGCGAAGACCACTCAGGGGAGATTCGAGAAGGGTTGAAGGTCGTCTCGGTATTAGGGGCTCGTCCGCAATTCATCAAGGCGGTGCCGGTAAGCCGGGCGCTAAAAGCGGCTGGATGCAGCGAATTCCTGCTGCATACCGGCCAGCATTACGACTACGGCCTGTCTAAGGTCTTTTTTGATGAGCTTTCGATTCCTGAGCCTGATGTCAATCTGGGCGTGGGCTCAGGATCCCATGCCAGGCAGACCGGTGAAATGCTGATGGGGATCGAAGCGATTCTTATGGCTGAGAAACCTGATTGGGCGCTGGTTTATGGCGATACCAACACCACCCTCGCGGGGGCCCTGGCAGCGGCCAAGTTACAGGCTCCGCTTGCTCACATAGAGGCGGGTCTCCGATCATATAACCGGGAAATGCCGGAAGAACATAACCGGGTTCTGGCTGACCACTGTGCAGATCTCCTGTTCTGCCCCACACAGACAGCGGTGGAAAACCTGGCCAGGGAAGGTGTAACCAAGGGGGTGCATCTGGTCGGGGACACCATGTATGATGCCCTGCTGCAGTTCCTCGAAGTCGCTGAAATGCGATCCACTACCCTCAGCGACCTGGACCTGGAGCCTGGCGGCTATCTCCTCGCTACGGTACACCGGCCCTCCAACACGGATAATCCTGAAAACTTAAGCCAGATCCTGGCCGCGCTGAATGAGGTTGGAGAGCCAGTGGTCTTTCCCGTCCATCCCCGCACACGTGAGAAGATTGATCAGATCAAGAGCGAATCGAAGCTTTTACATATCGGTGGTCAAGTTAAGTTGCTGGCCCCGGTCGGTTACCTTGATATGCTCATGTTGGAGAAGAATGCCCGCTTTATTCTGACCGATTCCGGCGGCATGCAGAAGGAGGCTTACCTGCTGGGGGTGCCCTGCATTACGCTACGCCATGAGACCGAGTGGGTGGAGACAGTGCAAGCGGGCTGGAATATCCTGTCGGGTCCGGACAAGGAGGCGATTTTGCATGGTCTGACTGCTTTTCATGACCCAGTGCCGGCCCCAGCCCAGGTCTATGGTGACGGTCGAGCAGCGGAACGCATTGTGTCTCTATTGAGGGAGGTCAAGCGTTGAATGCACGGCAAGCAAGCGACTAGCGACAGCAAACGTCTCAAAGTGCTTTTTCTTCCCAGTTGGTACCCGAGCGAAGAAAATCCGATACACGGCATTTTCATTCAGGAGCACGCGAAAGCCGCTGCCCTTTATGATGATATTGTAGTGCTGTATGTTCATGAACCGCAGCTTGCGAGGCGGGCGGTATTGGAGTTTTCCGACGCAACGGAACATGGCATTCGGACCATCCGAATTAGATACCGACGATCCTGGAATCCTCTGATAACCGGGATAAGGTATTACTGGAATATCCTGCGCGGATTCATCTATCTGATAAGACACCGCTTCAGACCAGACGTGATCCATGCTCACATCTACAAGGCTGGGGTACCGGCAGTTCTTCTGGGGTGGCTATATAAAATCACGGTGATGATTACTGAACAGTGTTCGGATTTTCCGTTAAAGAAACTTACCAGGCTTGGTCAGATAAAGGCCAGATTTGCTTTGAACCATGCCAGGATAATCCTGCCAGTGAGTGAGGATTTGTGGCGGAGTATAGAGCGGTACGATATCCGCAATGAGCACCGAGTGATACCCAATATCGTCGACCATCATCTATTCTACCCGCCCGACCAGGAGGAGATTCCGTTGAACCGAGAGAAGCAAATATTGTTTGCGGGTTTACTTACACCCGTCAAGAGTGTCCCTACTCTTCTATCGGTATTGCATCGACTCAATAGAAACGATTTTCAGCTTCATATCATTGGTGATGGATCTCACCGGTCTGAATATGAACGGCTAACAGCAGAACTGGATCTCAGGAAGAAAGTCACCTTTCATGGTTTGAAACCGAAAGCGGACTTAGCTGAACGTATGCGCCAGTGTGATTTCCTTGTGCTTCCGAGCCTATATGAGACGTTTGGTGTGGTTCTCATAGAGGCTTTAGCATCCGGCAGGCCAGTGATTGCGCCGGACATTGGCGGGCCGAGGGAGATCGTAACGGAAGAGGTTGGTATCTTGGTTGTTCCGCGGGATGAAGAGGCATTAGCCAAAGCCATTCATTATATGTTGGACCACCATCAGCAGTATAAACCCGAGAGACTTGCCAGTTATGCGCGGGAGAGATACAGTTATCCCGTTATCGGCCAACAGTTACATCAGATCTATCTACACGTGACAGTGGATGCCCCTGAGGGCAGGGGAGCATGAAATCTATTACACCGCATTGCGGTCCGTGATATTCCGGGAACATCATTTTGCTGAAGAGTCTACTTCCAGTTAAGACATTTATTAACCAATTGGATTCACACAACGGCGGTGGCGATAGTGATAGAGGCGATTAAAACTCTATCCAAGCACTCGGTCATTTACGGTCTGGGTGGCGTGCTCAATAAGCTCCTGGCCTTTGTATTGCTACCTATCTATACCCGCTATCTCACACCGGCCGATTATGGTATACTTTCCTTGCTGCTTGTAACCGGCAGTGTAGCGTTCATTATTGTTCAGCTCGGCCTCGGTTCGGCGCTATTTCGGGAGGTGATCTACTGCGAGACCGATGAGAAAGTGGCTACAAGCACGGCGTTGTATTTTCTTGTGGTCCAGGCTCTTGTGCTTTTTGGTGGGCTGGTGGTTTTTTCCTCACCGCTTTCGGTTCTGATATTTAATACGACAACGTACGCCTATTTGCTGAGGCTCGTTTTTCTAACAGGATTATTTCAGGTCATCGGGGTTATTTTCATGGCCAGGCTCCGCATCAGGGAGCAAGCGGCGCTCTATTCGGCGTTTTCAGTGGCCTGGTTTTTGGTCGGTGCCGGGTTGAACATCTATTTTATTGTTATTTTACGACAGGGCGTGGGGGGACTGATCACGGCTGGGCTGATTCAGGCGGGTCTATTTGCAATGATCTACCTTATCTTTCTAATTCCTGATATGCGGCCCGTTTTAGCAAAGCCGATTCTTCGTAGTATGCTTTTATTTGGAATTCCCATGGTTCCGGCGGGTCTGGCCGACCTGGTGATGGTCTCGGCCGACCGCTATTTCCTGCAGCACTACTTCACCACGACAGAAGTGGGTCTGTACTCACTTGGGTATACCATCGGAATGGTCATGAACCTAGTAGTTTGGTCGGTACAGTTGGCTTGGCCCGCGCAGATGTTCACCATTGCCAAGCAGCCGGACGCAGAGCGGCAGTTCTCGAGAATACTGACCTACTATGTCTTAGTGCTGGGGTTTTTCTTCCTGGCGCTCTCATTACTAGCGCGGGAGCTACTAGTGGTGATGACCACGCCGGCGTTCTATGGCGCAGCTGCTATCGTCCCGCTGGTGGCGTTGTCCTACCTGCTGTATGGTGTACGGTATATGACCAATACTGCGCTACCAACGCGGAATAAGATGCAATACGTCCCGATAATTATTATCGGCACAGCCTTGCTTAACCTGGGTCTGAATTACCTGTTGATTCCCTCGTATGGCATGATGGGCGCTGCCTGGGCAACGGCAATATCTTATTTAACGTTGGCCGTGGTCAACACCGCTATTAACCTCCATTTCTGGTACATTCCCTATGAGTATGGGCGTATGGCAAAGGTGGCTCTCGCCGGGGTAACGGTATATGGTGCAAGTCATTTGGTGGACACAGGTAATATCTGGTTGAATGGCGGATTGAAACTGGTGCTCCTGGGATTATACCCGTTGATTCTTTTTGTATATCGATTTTATAATGAAAGCGAAGTTGCTACTCTCAAAGCGCTTATTTTCAAACGAGATAGAGGTGTCTAAATGAAGTACCTTATCACAGGTGGCGCCGGTTTTATTGGATCACACCTAGTGGATTACCTGATCCAGGGAGGTCATCAAATTCTTGCTCTTGATAACCTCAGCACCGGTCGTCTGGAAAATGTCGAGCACCACATTGGGAATAAGAACTTTGAGTTGATAGTTGATTCTATCCTGAACACGAGCATGCTTGATCATTTGGTGGAAAAAATTGATATTATAGTTCATCTAGCAGCGGCGGTTGGTGTAAAGATTATAATGGAGCAACCAGTCGAAACCATCCGGACCAATATTTTAGGTACAGAGGAAGTATTACGGGCGGCCAGTCGTTACCAGAAGAAAGTGCTCATTGCCTCAACCTCCGAAGTCTATGGGAAGCTTCAGGAGCAGAATGATGACATATCGATGCTTAGCGAGGAGGCAGATTGGATTCTAGGGCCCACGACGAAACGACGATGGGCCTATGCAGCTTCTAAATCCATTGATGAATTTCTTGGATTAGCTTACCATGAGGAAAAAAATCTCCCGGTCATCATTGTGCGTTTCTTTAATACGGTAGGGCCGCGCCAGATAGGGCAGTATGGCATGGTTGTTCCACGATTTATTAAACGAGCACTCCTTAATGAGCCTCTACAGGTTTATGGAGATGGTGAACAGCGCCGTTGTTTCACTTATGTTGGTGATGTTGTTCGAGCGATTGTTGATTTATTGAATACTCCTGAAGCAGAAGGACAGGTTTTCAACCTGGGAGGTATTGAGGAGATTACGATCAACGAATTGGCACAGCAGGTAATAATTCTTACTGAGAGCCAGTCAAAAATCGTCAAAATCCCTTATGAGTCAGCCTATGGGCAAGGCTTTGAGGACATTCGGCGTCGCATTCCCGATATCTCGAAAATTCAATCGGTTATCGGATTTAAGCCCACCAAGTCCATAAAGGAAATCTTGGCATTAGTAATTGACGAAATGAAACGTAAGTGAATCGAGTGCTTATACGGGAGCAGCAAGAGCCGCAAATATTGGCGAACAAGCATAGCGTTAGCCTTTTAACCTTTCAAGCAAAGAATTCATATACCGCAATATCATGTTTGTACTTTGGCTGTCTGAAATAAAGTGGAGCTATCTGCGAACGCGGAAGCAGCAGATTTTGAGTCGTTTTCCGGCTGAGGACCTGATCCTGTTTGTCGAACCGATCGGAAAAGGATTGCCAAATCGATTCACCTTTATACATGAGCCTCCGGTACGTGTAATTACCGTTCCGCATATCCGAGCAGTGGCGAGTCCCTTGCTCAACAAGTTACTCGACAGCAAGTTTGTACGTTGGGGCCTTGAAAAGATCGCTGGTCTCTGGCTGGAAATAATCCTGCGGTCAGTTTCGGAAAAACCGGATATTATAGTCATATCCAATGTCTTCTGGTCGGGCAACGTAGCGGCCCTGAGAAAGCGCTGGCCGGAGCTGCCGGTGGTGTATGAGTGTAATGACAATCCCCTCGGCTTCCCCCGGACGCCAGCCTACAAAAGACACTATGTCCTTCAGACCATCGAAATAGCGGATCTGATCACTACACCCCACCTCGCCTGCATCCCGATTGATCCCGCTCCTTATCTTGAGAAAATAGCTATTGTCACCAATGGCGTTGATTTTAATCAGTTCAAGGAAGCACCGCCCAGGCTGCCCCTCGCTTCCCTTCCTCGTCCGATAATCATGTATACCGGGGCCCTTTCAGAATGGTTCGATTTTAACCTTGTTAAGCGGGCTGCCGACGTCTATTCGGCTGCCTCTATTGTGCTTATCGGGCCTATTGCCAGCACCGTGCAAGCGCAGGCGCAATCTCTGCTGGTAATGCCAAACGTCAACTACATTCCACCCGTAGCTTACGGCAGCGTAAAAGACTATCTCCACGCGGCGGATGTTTGTATAATACCCTTTGTAGCCAATGAATTGACCCGACCGGTCGTACCCAACAAGTTTTTTGAGTATGCTGCCGCTGGGAAAACCACGGTAGTCGGGCATTTCAATCCCGATCTTAAGGAGTTTGCGCGCTGGGCTTACATCGCCGAATCGGAAGATGATTTCATCGATAAATTAGCTAAAGCGTTGGACTCTCCGCTGCCAGCGCGAGAAGTTCAGCAAATGGCATCAAAATACGATTGGAATGCTATCAGCAGAACATTTCGGGAGCATTTGATGACATTGATCGCAGGCCCTTCACCAGGCAGTTCCAGCCAGTGATCGCAAAAGAGATGCCCGAGAGGAGGTGACTATGAAAACGACCGGCATGTTAAAGGTCAAGCCCTGGATGTGGGCGATTATTATCCTTCTGGCAGCTGGCCTGGTGCTTTATTATGAACTTTTTTTCGGCGGCTACATCTTTGCCGGACCCGATTCTCTGGCGCCGTCAGCGACCAGTGCCGGTATTCGGGCGGTGGAGCGGGAAACCGGGAAGATTCCGCTCTGGATGCCGTGGCTATTCTCCGGCATGCCGACGATCCACTCCTTCACCTACATCTCGATCCTTTATCTGCCTAATGCCGTGCTGGGGCTGCTGTCGCCAATCCTCCCGGCTATTTCCAGCTACTTACTGCACCTCATCTTTGCCGGTTTTGGCTGCTTCCTGCTATTGCGGCGCCTGGGTGGCAGTTTCTACGCCAGCCTGCTGGGCGGGACCGGCTTCATGCTCATGCCTTATCTCAATACGATGCTGGTGCATGGACACGGCAGCCAGATGATGACCCTGGTCTACCTGCCATGGTTGATCTGGGGCCTTATGCGGCTTTACGATCGAACCACCCTCGCATCGGCGGCCCTGCTGGGCCTGCTGGTAGGCATGCAGCTGCAGCGCGGACACGCGCAGATAGCTTATTACAGTCTACTCATGCTGGGACTGTTCTTCCTGGTCATGGTAGTCCGGTCGTGGCGGGACGCGGATCGTAGTACTGGCCAGAAGTGGCGCTTTATCATCCTGTTCGCGCTGGCAATGGTGGTCGGCTTCGGTCTGGCCGCCGCCCTCTTTTTGCCTATTATGAAATATACGCCCTACAGCATTCGCGGCGGCCGGATCGGCGGCGGCGCCGGCTTTGAATACGCCACCCAATGGTCCTTCAGCTTCGGTGAGACCCTCACCTTTTTGCTGCCCTCCTTTTATGGCTTCGGCGGGATCACCTACTGGGGCGCTATGCCTTTTACTGACTATCCGAACTATATGGGGATTCTGCTGCTGGTATTGGCCATCCTGGCGGTAGCTGTCAGGCGAACCTGGTTTGTATGGACTTTGGCCGCCGGGGGACTCCTGGCCTACCTGCTGAGCCTCGGGCACAATTTCTTCCTTTACAAGCTGTTCTATAGTCTGTTTCCCTATTTCAACAAGTTCCGCGTTCCCTCCATGCTGCTGGTTCTGACGCAGTTCAGCGTGGCGGTGCTGGCAGGGATCGGTCTTGACGCTTTGGTGAGTTGGCTAACTGACCGGAAGCCGGAACAAGCGCGCCGGGTTCTGCTAGGAGCGGCCGGAGGCACCGTGATCCTGGCTATCGTGTTTCTGTTATCGGCCTCCCTGCTGGAAGGCACCTTCCCGGCAGCCAGGGGCGTCCCGGCACAGATGGCCACCCAGATCGACAGCCTGCGCATGTCCATGATCCGTACCGATGCGGTAGCACTCCTGTTCATTGGTGGGCTGGCGGTTGGAGGCCTGTATCTATGGCGGCAGGGTCGACTCCCCCGTACGTGGCTGTTGGGGGGGCTGGTGCTCCTGAGCATGGTGGACCTGGGCCGCATCGACCGGAAAATCATTGAGCCCTCACCCGACAGTATGCGCATTCCCGTTATGCAACCCAGGGCCTATATGAACCGCTACCTCAACAGTGATCCCCTGCTCGATTTCCTTGACAGTGACACTACAACCTTTCGCATCCTGCCCCTGGGAGCATTGCAGCAAGAGAATCGCTGGGCAATCGTAGGAGTGGAATCGGTCACGGGGTATCATGCCGCCAAACTAGCCAACTATAATCGATTCATGCAAGCCACAGGTTTCCAGAGCGAGGGTATTCTACGGATGCTCAATGTCAAGTACCTGGTAAGTCAGCAGCGGATTGACGATCCCCGCTTCAAGGAAGCCTTTGTGGGGCAGCTGTATACTGGCGGCCGCTTCCAGCCGGCGGGAGTCTTCGAGTTCGATGCCTTTCAAGACCGGGCCTGGTTCCCGCGCCGGGTTGAAGTTGCAGCGACGGCGGAAGAGATCTTCGCCAGACTGCTTGATCCCGGTTACGACCCGCGGGAGGTGGTATATGTCTATCAGGCGGACAGCCTGGCAACTATACCGCCAGGGGGAACAGGTCGGGTCCTTGAGGCATCCTGGCAGGCTGACCACCTGCGCTTGAGAGTGGAGGCCGCTGGGCCGGCTTTCCTGGTGCTGAGTGAGGTATATTACCCGGAAGGCTGGTGGGCGCACGTGGATGGTGAGGCCGTACCAATTCATGAAGTGAATACTATCCTGCGGGGTCTGGAGGTGCCCGCCGGGCGGCATGAGATCACCATGGACTTCGAGCCGGCAGACTACCGGCTCGGTAGACTCATCAGCCGGATCTGCCTGCTGCTGATCGTGTTGGGCTTTATCCCGGCAGGAATCGAGAAAGTGAGGGCTCGCCGATGACCATTTACCGCCATACGGTGAATATCAAGACCGGGCTGTTCGCGGTGGGCATCCTCATCGTGGCGGCCTTGCTGTGGTATTCCCAGAGCCTGGTGCGGGAGCTGCAAGCCAACGAGCGCCGCCTGGTGGACTTATATGCCAATATGATTGCCACGGCCGCCACCGAGGCCGGGGGCGAGGAGCTGGGCTTTATCTTCGATCAGGTGATTCAGAAGATCCAGTTCCCGGTGGTGCTTACAACCGCACAAGGCGAGGTGGTCACCTGGCGGAATGTGAAAGTGGATGAGGACTTTTCCCCTGATGAGCAGCAGGCCTACCTGGTCCGAATCATCAAGCGCATGGACCGGGACCACACCCCGGTGGATGTGCGCTATCGAGAGCTGGTCATTTCCCGGATCCACTATGGTGACAGCAGCATTGTCAGCCGGCTGCGGTGGCTCCCCTATGTAGAGATTGCCGTAGTGGGTTTATTCATTCTGGTGGGGTTCATGGGCTTTACCATGATCCGCAACAGTGAGAAGCGCTCCATCTGGGTGGGTATGGCCCGCGAGACGGCTCACCAGCTGGGCACACCGGTGTCCTCGCTGATGGGCTGGATCGATGTCTTGCGCGGCAAGGCCCCGGGCGGCGAAGAAGCCCTGGAGGAGCTGGAAGCGGACGTGCGCCGCCTGGAGCAGATCGCCGACCGCTTCCATAAGGTCGGGGCCATCCTGCGCTTCGAGGAGCTGGACCTGCGCCTGCTGGCAGAGTCCTCCGCCGCCTACTTCCGCCAGCGCTTGCCCACGTCATCCGAAACCACTATCACCGTTACCGGGGACAGCGTCAGCGTCCAGGGGGCCGAAACCCTCCTGCAATGGGCCCTGGAAAACCTGATCAAGAACGCCCTGGATGCCTGCCAGGGCCGCAAAGGCATTATCCAGGTGAAAGTGGGAGCGGTCGCCGGTAATGGCGTGATTGAGGTGTGGGACAACGGCGTCGGCATCGGTGCCCGGGACCGGAAGAACATCTTCCGCCCGGGCTACAGCACTAAAAGCCACGGCTGGGGATTGGGCCTCAGTTTGGTGCGCCGCATCGTTGCCGACATCCACCGCGGCAAGCTGCGCCTGGTCTCATCCAGGCCGGGGGAGACTGTGGTCCGGATGAGTCTGCCGGGGGGCAGGGGAACAGCCCCCTCCGAGAATTAGCCAGAACCGCTTACTAATTCAACCGCCAAGCCACAGGAACGGAGGCTATAAGGCCGGCTTCATATTCCTGTAACTTATTGATAACTAATATCTTAGTGTTATATATGTTGGGCCGCATATCGCCGGGAAGAGCCGCTGCTGATATATAACAGCATCACCCCACACTTCGCTAAGCTCAAGTCAGGCCCTTCGGCAATCTAAGGGTAAACTCACTAGTGCGATGAGGGGCTCTTGCCCGGAGCAGGGTCGAAGGAGCCTGCCTTACCTCAGCAACACCCCCGCCTATGGCGGGACTGTGCATAATGCTATCTCAATAGCAGCCCCGCCTTCGGCGGGACTTCTTTGAAGCTATTTTAATAATAGCATCTTGATGGACCGGGTGTATTCCGGTGTCACGAGGCGGGCGATGTAGATGCCGGAGGGAAAGTTCTGACCGCTTGCATTGCGACCATTCCATTGAGTCTGGTGATAACCCGGTTCCATGTAACCATCTACCAACCTAATCACCTCCCGGCCAGCCAGATCGTAGACCATAACGGATACATTACTTGCCGCCGGGAGCTCGAACTGAATGGTCGTCTCTGGATTGAACGGATTGGGGTAGTTCCGGAGAAAATAGGTGGCATAAGGAAGGGTGAGATCAGTATGAAAGAAAGTCACGGATAGAGCATCCCCAGAGGAGTTTGTTTTCATAAGCAGAATATTATGTCCAGTGCTCTGAGACCAGACCGTACCGGTGATAACAATTCCTCCATCACTAGTCTGAACCAAAGATCTTCCACTCCAGGATGAGCCGATCTCACCGTACCGTTTTGTCCATTGAATATCTCCTTCATCACTCACTTTAATGAGTAGAACTCTAGTCTCATCGCTGTCAAGAGTACCAATTGTTCCGATCACAAGAAATCCATTGTCATCAGTAATCTGTATTTCCCTGCTGCTAGCATGCAAGTTTCCCCCAATGGTTCTTGTCCAGACTTCTTCACCGTGATCGTCTGTTCTAATCAACCATACATTATATCTTCCTCCGCCAAATGAAGATGTTCTACCTGCTATTACGTATCCACTGTCGGCTGTTTGTTTTACAGAGTATCCAATATCTTTATCTGCTCCACCATAAGTTCGATCCCAAAGGTGATCCCCATCCCCGTTGGTCTTAATGAGCCAGATGTCCTCTGAACCACTGCCATAGGAGTTTGTAACACCTAAAATAATATACCCGCCATCAAAAGTTGCCTGAACGTCTAAGCCCAAATCATATGAATCCCCACCGAATGTTTTAGTCCAGAGTGTATCACCCAGAGAATCAGCTCTGATTAACCATACATCATCCCTCCCTGCACCAAAGGAATAGGTTCTCCCCACAATGATGTAACCGCTGTCGTTTTCCTGCAGGATAGTGCCACCTAGTTCATCCCATTCTCCACCGAAAGTTTTAGTCCACAGGGTATCTCCATTTGCATTGGTCTTAACGAGCCAAATGTCCGAAGACCCAGCCCCAAAGGACAGCGTTTCACCTACTAAGGCAAATCCATTATCAGCAGTCTGCTGTATGGAGCGAAAAGCTTCACTATCAATGCCACCATACGTTCTAGTCCAAAGGGAATCACCAGTGGTATTAGCCTTAAATAGGAGGAGATCGAAATAATTCGGGCTACCAAAAAGAGATTCCCCTCCAACGAAAAAGTCACCATCTTGAGTTTGCCGTACTATCATTCCAAACTCAGCAGGAGGACCCCCGATAATCTTTGTCCAAAGGGAATCAGACTGAGCCTTTAGTGATACGAGAGTGAGTAGTATTGGGAACAGCAGCTTAATCACTTCAGCAGTACCATCTTGATGGACTTGGTGTACTCCGGTGTCACGAGCCGGGCGATGTAGATGCCGGAGGGAAGCTCCGTTCCATTTTTATCCCGTCCGTTCCATTTCACTTGATGATAGCCCGGTTCCGTGTGGCCGTCCACCAGTCTAGCTACTTCCCGCCCCAGGATGTCATAGACGATCAGCGAAACCTCGCTTGCCCGTGGCAGCTCATATAGAATGGTAGATACCGGATTGAAGGGATTGGGATATACTGGAAATAAATAATATGAGATTGGTGGTTGACTCACATCGCTATTCGCAAGTTGGCTTTCAAACGCTCGATCAATTCCAAAGGTAGTCCCCCAGCTATTTACTGCAACCAGTCGGTAATGATAGGTCATGTCAGGAGTAAGCCCTGATAAATTCGCACTTATAGATACATCACTTGTTCCTGAACCTATATTTTGACTAGATGTCTGAGAACCATAACTAATAGTGGCACCATACTCGAAGTAGCAATCGGTTGTCAAGCCATTAGGATTGATCGTGCCATTTAAAGTTGCGGTCGTTGAGGTAACACTTGTCGCTGGATCTGTAGAGACAATGGGAGCATTTTGTGCGGATATCAGCGCGCTAGTCCAAGGACCAACACTACATTCTCCTTGTCCTAGAGCCCTAACTCGCCAATGAATCTCCCTTGCCGAAGGTAAAATCATGGAGTGATGACTTTCCGGCACAATCTTATCATATAAAATATTTACAAAATCAGATGATGTGGTGTCCATCTGAAAGGCATATCCCGCTGCATAGAGGACTGCTGCCCAATCAAAATTAACGTACCCAGTGATATATGTTGAGTCTGTCGGTACCAATGTGACGGGATCAATCTCGATCGATGGGCATCCAACGCGGAAGCTTCGAGTTTCGCTCCAATCACCAAACAAATTACATGGCGATATTGTCCTTGCCCTGACACGCCAGTAGTATGTCCCTGCATTCAGATTCCCGCACTCATAGCATGCCTCGGCATATTCATGGGGAGCAGTAAAAGCGAGATCGGCACAAAGACTGCTAAAATCTGAATTATCATCGATCTGAATCTCATACCGATTCACTCTCGGTGATTCATACCAGCGGAGAAAGATCTCTGGAGAGCAATCTTCAAAACGATACCCATCAGGTGGTGAATTCAGTGTTATCTGTTCCGTGCAATTACTACCCCACCAGAGATCATAGGTATTCCCAGCGTAAGGCAATTGATAGACTTTGATAAAATAGTAGCTAGCTGCAGGACTGTTATAACAAATCAATTCGATATCATTTTCTGAACTATTGCTGCTTGCCACTAATGAGCCGGAAGAGTTATACAAATCTATGTCTATATCACCTTCAACATGGACGAAGTCGCATTCGATGTATAGACATTCCGTATTAGACGGAACGTATATCTTATACCAATCATGATCCCCATGAATCCCGAAGCCACCGACATTATGCAACCATGTGGACCAATTCGAACCGAGGTCATATGCATGTGCCATGTCGTCGTTTTCCTCGTAGTTATCTTCTGCGATGGGATTCACGATGCTCCAGAATATTTGGTATAGAGCTGCAGTGTGGCCAATAGCACGTGCTTGAAGTTGGGGTTGATATATCTCTCCACAAACAGCCCATGGCACATCATCCCAATCAAATAGAAAGAAAGTGTCATGGCTCCCGTCAGTATAATATGCCCTGACAGTATAGAAGGGATTGCTGAAGTACTCTGAAAGATATGATGCTGAATAGACGATACTCATATCATTCGACCACTCACAGTCAACAATCATGTAATCTATGTCCTGTATCAATTCCCGTACTTGTACTCCTAGCGCATTAACCTTATAGGCGATATTGAATGTTTTACTGGCATCAAGTCGATTACTTGCACGACGATATTTACCATTGCCGTATGTGTCCGAATCACCATCCACATCGTCACTATCAAATTGGTCTGTGAAATTCGCTAAACTGTAGAATAAGTTGGTGAGTTCATCTACATACCAAGGCTCTGTACTCC
>JBGVTM010000239.1 GCA_041862535.1 Candidatus Neomarinimicrobiota bacterium
CGTGCCCGCACAGGTCTACTTCCACCCTGGCCAGCACTCATATTCTGTGGGAAACCGGCCGCCTCAAGACCGACCAGGAGGCCCGCTTCCACACCCGTAGCGGCCTGCTGTCAGCCAGGCATGACGGCGCGTGGATCTACCTGGACTTCCCCGCCCTGCCCTGTGAAGAGCTGTTACCGCCGCCTGAAGGGCTAGGGAAAGCACTGGGCGTAGAACCCACTTACGTCGGGCAGAACCGGCTCGATCTGCTGGTAGCCGTGAATACGGCCCGCGAAGTTCGAGATTTGCAGCCGGATTTTAACCAATTGCGGAGCGTTGATACCCGGGGGGTCATTGTTACGGCCCCTTCCGACCAGCCGGAATACGACTTTATCTCCCGGGCCTTCTTCCCCGCGCTCGGGATCGACGAAGACCCCGTCACCGGATCGGCCCACACCTGCCTGGGACCTTATTGGAGTGCGCGCCTGGACAAAACCAGGCTGGTGGGCTACCAGGCTTCGACGCGGGGAGGGGTCGTAAAAGTGGAAATCAAAGGCAACCGGGTCATCCTCGGCGGCCAGGCTGTGACGGTGATGCGGATAAAGCTATTATAGTTAAGTCTAAGTATCTGGGAAGACACTAAGAGATAATACTATGGGAAAGGAATACCAGCCTCCTTCCTCTCCTTGGGGAGAGGACTGAGGTGAGGGGGTTGCTGCCCGCTTTCCCCTCATCCTAATCTTCTCCCCTATTAGAAAGAACCTATTAATTGACTTAAAACACTTCTATACCCCGCCACTACCCGGCATCACGGCTTCTCCCCCAACACCAGCTCGCCTGACAAGCCCCACATTGCCATGGCCTTGATATCCCGGATCTGGAATCCGGTTGCTTCCACCGCCCGGCGAACATAAATCGGCCGGCAGTCAACATATCGGGGCCATTTCCGGTGTGCCCACTCGTACAGCCGCTCCATCCAGCCCGGCGGCTCCCCCTTAGCCATGGCCACCACGGAAAACCGCCCGCCGCGGCGCAGAACCCGCCGAATCTCACCCAGTACTACCGGAATCTCCGGGGTATCGAATAGCTCCAGGGTGAAACTCATGAAAATGGCATCGAAGGATTCATCAGCGTAGGGTAAACGGGCGGCATCGCCGCAGCTCAGCGCCACGCGCTCCGATACGACCGCAGCCTGCAATCTGGACCGGGCTACGTCACACATACCCTCAGATAAATCGATACCGTATACCTGCCCACTATCACCCACTGCCTGCGCCAGGGCCAACAGGCAATGACCGGTGCCAAAACCGATCTCCAGGACGGTCTCACCTTCCCGAGCCGCCAGCATCTCCAGGCCAGCTTCGCGGTACTTGCGCTCAAAACGACCCGCCAGAAGGTCGTACCATCGGCTCAGCTTATTATAGCTGGCCCGGGCCTGGGCCCTGGAGCGGGTGACCCGGCTGATGTGGGTCTCATTCCCGGGCATGTTCCATCCTCTCCAGCGCCGCCAGCCGCCGGGTGATCGACGGGTGGCTGTGAAACAGCAACTCCACCAGGGGATGGGGATCACGGTCGGCCAGGTTGAGCTCCGCCAACCGCTCTAGAGCGCCCTCGAGCGAAGCCGAGGGGCTCTCGAAGGACGTCGTCCTGGAGCCTGCACTGCCCAGCAGTCGGACCGCATAGCGGTCGGCGGCAAACTCGTGGCGCCGGGAATAGCCGTTAGATAGGGGACCGGTCACGAAGCCGTAGATGCTCAGCAGCAGAACCAGCCAGGGCAGGGTCACCAGGGCGGCCACTTCTCCACCCGACAATCCGGTATGAATGCGCGCTACGATATACAATCCTGCAAAAGTGAGCACCATCCCCAGGGCCATGCCTTTCCAGATGTGCTTCAGGCGAAAGTGAGCCAGCTCATGGGCCAACACCGCCAGGATCTCATCTTCAGGAAACCGGTCCAGCAGCGTATCAGCCAGGAGCACCCGCCTGGCCTTGCCGAAGCCGGTAAAAGCCGCATTGGCCTTCTTCGTGGTCTTACTCAGATTGAAGCGATACACCCCCGCCACATCCAGCCCCGCGGACCGGCAGAGCTCCTCTACGCTCCGCTTCAGAAGGCTGTCTCCGGCCAGGGGCTCAAACTTGTAAAACAGGGGGAAAATCAAGACCGGGGCCAACCGGCCGAGGACCACCGCGAACAGGAATACCACCCCTCCCACCGGCAGCCACCAGCCGGCACCGAAGATACGCAGGCAGGCATAGAAGATCAGCGCCAGCGGCAATCCCAGAGCACAGCCCACCAGCAGGCCCTTCAGCCGCTCCCAGGCCCAGGCTGCCAGGGTCTGGTTGGACAGGACGTAGCGGTGTTCCACCACATAGCTGCTGGTAAGGGAAAGCGGCAGGGCGAAAACCTGAGAAATCAGGCCTGCCGCAATGCCAAATAGAAGAAAGTGGATATAGGGATTGGCACTCACACTGGTCAGTCCCACCAACCAGGCGGCCAGAGGGGTCAGCACCAGCAGCAGAAGGTAGGCCCACTCCAACCCGGTGGAGACCAGGGAGAGGATCAACTTGACGCGGTGGTACTGCTTGGATGGTTCAGCCGCGAGCAAGCCTATCATGCCGCCTCTTCCTCTCCATACCGCCGGAGAAACGCCCGGGACCAGGCTTGGAAGCTCCCTTCCCGAATGGCGGCCCGCATGTCGGCCATCAGGGCCAGGTAGAAGCGCAGGTTGTGGGCCGTGGCCAGGCGCAGGCCCAGGACTTCTCCCGTGTGAAACAGGTGACTCAGGTAGGCCCGCTCAAACTGGGCACATAATGGACAATCACAATCCGCTTGCACTGGCTTACGTTCCAGGCGGTACCGCGCATTGCGGATGTTGAGGGTGCCATAGGGGGTAAAAAGCTGGCCGTTGCGGGCATTGCGGGTAGGTAGCACACAGTCAAACATGTCCATGCCGGCTGCCACGGCCCGTACCAGATCCGCCGGCGTTCCAACTCCCATCAGGTACCGCGGCTTGCCCCTGGGAAGCAGCTCGTCGATCAGCTCCAGGGTGGCAAATAGGGCCTCACTGGGTTCTCCAACCGCCAGTCCCCCGACGGCATAGGCGGGGGCACCCAGCTCCAGAAGCTCCTCGACGCTCCGGCGGCGCAGCTGGGGATCGGTGCCTCCCTGAACGATAAGAAAAAGGGCCTGCGCTCGATTCTCCCCCGTCGCTGTGGCCTGGAAATGATCCCGGCTTCGGCGGGCCCAAACGGTCGTGCGCGTCACGGCCTCTTCCACTAACCGCCAGGGCGCATCACCGGGTGGACATTCATCCAGAGCCATGACGAAATCCGAACCCAGACCGCGCTGAATGTCGATGATTCGTTCGGGTGTAAAACGGTGGGTGGAACCATCCAGATGGCTCTGGAAAGTCACCCCATCGTTATCCACCGTGCGCAGCGAGGCCAGACTGAACACCTGGTAACCTCCGGAATCGGAGAGGAGGGGACCATTCCAGCCCATGAAGCGGTGCAGCCCGCCATATTGTGTGATGAGCTCCATACCAGGGCGCAGAAAGAGGTGATAAGTATTGCTCAGAATGATTTGAGCCCCCAGCTCCTGCACTTCGCGCGGCGCCAGCGTCTTCACGACACCGTGAGTTCCGATGGGCATGAAGCAGGGAGTCTCAATGCTACCCCGGGCCAGTCTGATAAGACCCTCACGCGCCGACGTTCGCGGATCTTCGGCAGTGATCGTGAAAGGTAACTGGTTATTCATGGAGAGCCGGGGGTGATAGCTTCACGAAACCCAAAGCTCCCAACGCCTGACAGTCTTTTGCAAGAAAATCGGTTGCTTAGAAATCAGTACCGATGGTCAGATACCAATGATGGGGGTCTTTCTCGAAGGATTTATACTCCCAGGCATAGTCCAGCTGGAAGGGCAGGCCAAATAGGACAAAGCGGGGACCCCATCCATAAGTCACTACTCGTTGCTGGCCATCATAGGGACTATGCCACACCGTGCCGGCATCTATGAAAAAAACTCCGCCCAGCTGTCCGAGCATCCGGAGCGCGGGGAAATAATAGATGAGAAATGGAAACCTGAATTCCAGGTTTGTCATTACAGCCCTGGTGCCCACCATCTCCATCAGCTGCGTCCCGCGCAGCGGGGTAACATATTCGGAGAAGTAGATGGTTTTGAGCTGGTTGGGGTCCAGTCCCATGGGGTCCTGTTTATAGCGCCCACTATAGTACCCCTCCCGCTCGGAGCTGAAGAGCCATGGCAGTCCGCCCACCAGAAAGTTTTGGGCATCTTCGCCATAACTGGCCCCTCCGGTCAGCCGGAAGGCGACGCTGGTGCCGCCGAAAGCACGGAAATAGCGCCGGAAGTCGAAAATGAGCGTCTGAAAGGAAATGCTGTTCTTGCCCCGCTTGGGGCTCAGACTCATATCAATGCTGGTACGCCAGCCATTCACCGGATGGAGATAGTCCCACTCGGCGTTGTCCCAGACATATCCCACCCGGGGAATTATAGTTGCTAGCCTATCGGTTGCATACTCCCGCATAATATAGTCAGGATACAGAACAAACAGCGTATGCTCAACCATGTTGGCGGTCAGACCTATATCAAAGCGGCGGAAGCGATTGAAAGGCAAGGACGCCGTCACGTCAATCCCATAGTGGCGCAACCGCCCACCCCCACCATAGGTAGGATAGAAATACGCCGTATGAAACAGCGTGAAGTAATAGTTGGTTCGGAATGGAAGCAGGTGATAAGTAATAAAATAATCCGAGTTCTCTAAGGAAATCTGCATCTCTGTAGCTATGGAAATCCGGTGATTGCCCAGCATGTCGGTGAACATGAACTGGGTCATCCCCTGAAAACTATAAAGCGTGCTGTAGCCAGCGTAGCTCTGGACCAGATCCAGAGTGAACCTGGTCTTATAGGGATAAACGCGATATTCACCCTTATCGTCCTTGTAGGCCTGCTCATCCAACTTAACCTGCAGCAAAGAGTCCTCCTGCTCCACGGCGAAGGCCCCTGGAGTGTCCAGCCCGAAGACGTAATTCTCATAGCTCCCCTCTACTCTTGAATAACTGGGCTCCCGGTCAACGTTAACCAGGACCTCCGCCGGGGCGATAGTATCGGTCTTCAGATAGTTTGATAGGAGAACGTCTTTCGGCTGCCCCCAGAGCTCCAGAGGATTGTGGATGCGGTAGATATCATATCCCGAACGCTCGAATCCGGTGAAGTACAGCCGACTGTCGTCCCGGGCCATGTTGAGGTCGCTGATACCGGTTAAGACGTTGGTCACCGCCCGCTCCTCACCGGTCTCGAGGTCCAGCATGTAAATGTTCTCAATGCCTGAGCGATCACTGGTATAATAGAGGTAAGGCGCGGTATGGGCATAGACCGGGTTATTCTCCCTGCTGGGATTGTCAGTGATGCGGCGGAGGTCGGATCCGTCCCGGTTAATCGTAAAAATGTCCAGCTGATCGAGGTCATAACCGTACATCTGGAAGCCGGGTTTTATTGATGATAGAGCAGTACCATCTAGCGGATGGAACCTCAACTGGAAGTCGTAGGCGCTGCCCTCCTGGTCAAACCGGTGAGGCGGGTAGTCCCCGCGATCGGAGCTGAAGGCGAGCGTGGCCCCATCAGGCGACCAGACCGGATTGAATTCACTGAAGTGGTCCCGGGTAAGGTTGGTCACCTGGCCCGTGTCGAGATCCAGCAAGTAGATGTCACTGCTGGTCCCATTGTTGCCCACCAGCGCAATGACATTGCTATCTGGACTCCAGGTGGCCATGAAGATACCTTCAAGGCCGGTGGGGTATTTCTCCACCTTCTTCGTTTTGATATCCACAACATAGAGCATTTCCTTGCTGGCGGCCTTGGCAGCAAAAGCCGCCTTCTTTCCATTAGGAGACCAGGTGATCCCCGGCTTGAGAAGGTGCAGCTCCTCGAACTCGGCAGTGGTGCCTCCCTGGATCAGACGCTTCAGAAAACGGCCATCCGTGGCTGAGATCAGAACAATCTCCATAATACCGTGGTTGTTCCTCATGATAGCCAACTTGCTACCATCAGGTGAAATGGAGGGTGCAATGTTGTAAACGTTCTCCAGCTTCTCATGGTCAGTGACCGGGTGGGCGAAATCTTTGATCCGCTCCCGACCCGTCACGTCGGGCCAGTACTGCTTCTTAAGGTAATCCTTCCACCGCTCCGATAACGTCTCATAATTGGTGCCAATGGCAGCCTCAACACCCCGCTCCACATTGCCGCTCATTTTGATCCGGCTGAAAAACTCCGCAATGGTCTCCTCACCATATTTTGCCGTGATATAACGCCATAGCGATTGCCCGCCGCGGTAAGCGTATAGGCCAGTCAATTGCTGGATCGGTGGGATATCACCATGCAAGGCTAAGTCCCGCATATACATATCCGAATTGGCATCCCAGCCGCTCGCCAGATATTCCGCCAGACCTTCACTCATCCAATCGGGGATGTAGTAGCGTATCCGACCACTGATAATAGACTGGATATTGCCGCCGTAGATCATGTCATTGAGTATGGCGTGAACCAGCTCGTGTCGGATAACGTGCCGGAAATCAGCGTAACTGCCTTCAAAGGGAACCACCACTCGATTTTTCAGCAGCTCCGTGACGCCACCAATCCCCTCATACATGTAGCTGAAGGTAACGTTGGTCTGCTGGAAGTCGGCGTGGGAACGGTATACCATGATGGAGACACGCTTCTGAATCTGCCAGTTCAGACGATCGGAAAACTGGCGATAAGCCTCGTTCGCGATCTCAGAAGTGAACTCGGCCAGCTCCAGGTCATCTCCGTAGAAGTAGATGTCAAAGTAGGGCGACTGAATATATTGCCAGTCATACTGGTCATACTGGACGATATTCTGCCCAAACTGGGCGGCCAGAGGAGTCGCCAGAAAAACCAGCATCGAGAAGGATAATATGCGTACGTAACCGCTCACAATTCCCTAAACGCTCCGCTCTGTTGAAAGTTCTCTACTCACCATGTCAGCTATTTGACACTATCGACAGTAAAAAGGTTAATGTTCACGAACCCGGCGCAGCTTCCTATAGGCCGTAATCCTGATAAAGTACTACCGCCCTGTTCGCACGGGCACTGATTAAAGATAACCTAAAAGACGGCTCTATGCAAGCCGGGGCCAGAATCAGGCAATTTTTTAGTAAGATGCTAATTCCTATCAGGAAAGATATCTCATCGTTAGCAAGGGCTGGGATATACAGTAGTACGTTATCAAAATGCCGTCAAGGTATTATCTATCTGCTCCCCACAGGTTAACTTGGTTTTCCTAATATTGCGTTGCCTCTCCGACGGGCAGCGCCTAATTTCACTCCCAATGACCACCCCGGCTTATTTTATATCCGATGTCCATCTCACGCTGAATGATGGCGAGCGGGAACGCGAAAAACGTCGCTACCTGTTTCAGTTTTTTGATATGGTCCGCGGGACCGGGGGGACACTGTTTATCGTGGGTGACTTTTTCGACTTCTGGTTCGAGTATAAGCATGTCATACCGAAACGCTACTTCGACGTGATCAGCCAGCTGCACCAGCTGCGGGTGGCTGGCATTGACATCCATTTCATCGTGGGCAATCATGATTACTGGATCAATGACTTTCTCAGCTCATCCCTTGGCATGCATGTCTACCCAGCCGAGGCAGAAGTGGAAATTGATGGTCGGCGAATACTTATAACTCATGGCGACGGTCTGTTGGCTAAGGACACCGGCTACCGGTTGTTGCGCAAATTCCTCCGCAACCGGACTATCGTTTTCCTCTATCGGTGGTTCCATCCGGATCTGGGTATCGCCCTGGCCCAGTCCGCTTCACGGCTAAGTCGCAAATACAACCAGCCGGAGGACCAGAAGCAGTCCGTGTTCGATGAACTCTCCCGGTACGCCCGCAATCGCTGGGCGGATGGGTGGGACGTGGTGGTCATGGGCCATTACCATCTGGATCACTTGCATACCAATCACGATGGCAAGATCTTCCTCTGCCTGGGGGACTGGATTTCTCAATATTCCTATGCCAAATTATCCCAGGGCCAGCTAACTCTGGAATCCTGGCCTACGTGAGGTGGCTATGTTGAACTTGTACCATCCAAAGAGTCTCTTTTCCAGAACCAAGCCGACGGCAGGAGGCATTCCTTACTATATCTTGCTGATCGTACTGGCCTTTTGCCTGACTGGATGCGCCCTGTTTCGCCGCGCTAGAGATGAAGTCGACGTGGAAAAACTGCGCCTCCAGTACCAGAAGGGAAAGATGGGGGCCCTGCTGGAGATCATTACCATTTATGAGGATCCTGAACAGGCCCTGAGTGTCCGGATCGCCGCGGCCCGGGCCCTGGGAGAGAGCCGGCATCCCAAAGCGGTAGACGCCCTGGCCCGCACCGTAAGCAACGCCGAGGCCCTGGACATCGACATGATGCTGGCCTCTATTGAAGTGCTGGCCCAGATTCCCAGTAACGCCAGCGCCCGCGCACTGACCCAGGCCCTATCAACCACCGACGCCAAGCTGGACTCGCTGCGCTCCGCCCTGATTAACGGGCTGGAAACCATCGGCTCCGAGGACTACATCCACACCCTGATCGATCTGTACCAGGCCAGCCGGGAAAGCCATCTGCGCATGCAGCGGATGCTTACCCGGGCTCTGGGGAGCATCGGCGATGAGAAGGCCATTCCGGTATTGATGAACATCGCCGCCGACCCTGAGGTGGAGCTCGCCACCCGCAGTGCAGCTATCGAGTTGCTGGCCGAGAAACGCACCCCTGAGGTCATTGCCATGTTCGCTAATATGCTGGGCGATCCCGGCACCAATATGCAACTACGTGATTTCGCCCTCCGGGCCATGGGTGACATCAAGGAGGAGCGCCTGGTGCTGGCCTTACTGGAGACCTACCAGCTCGGCCGGCAGGAGTACTACTCCCTGCTCAATACGCTCCTCACCGCCCTGGGGGAATTCGACGATCCGGCAATCAAGCCCACCATGCTGGAAATCGCCCTTTCCGAAGACTTTCCCCTGAGTTTCCGCAAACGAGCCATCACAAATCTGGCCAACTTTAATGATCCCACCGTCCTGGACCCGGTCATTGCGCTGCTGGAAGATCCCGAGAATTACCACCTGCGGGAGGAGATTTCCACGCTCACTGAGGCCCTCCTGCCCGGGGCGGAGGGACGGGAGCTGTTGCGCCGAGCGGCCCTCAAAGCAGCCAAAACGTGGGAGGGCGAACAATGAGCACCACCGCGACCAGACCCGCTTTTATGATCTCCCTTGGTTTGGCCTTGATGATCCCGATCCTGGTGTGGGGACAGCAGGAACAGGCCGGAGATACCGTAGCGACTCTGCCGCGCAAAACCACTCGCCGCATCACCTACAAGGATTTCTACGACCTCCAGACCAGCGTGGATGACCTGCGCCGCCAGATGAACCAGCTGCGGGTGGACGTGGAAGCCTATAAGAGCCGGGAAATGACCCCGGAGGTCTATCGCAGCATCCTGCGACGCATCCAGCCGCCCAAGCTGACCCACGAGGTAGTCATGACCAACGGCACCGTCGTGCGCGGCAACATCATCGCCGAGAATATCGATGAGCTTACCATCGCAACCACCCTGGGCAACCTCACCCTGGACAAGTCCAACATCCGCAGCATCCAGGACATCGCCGAGCTCAAGCCGAAGATCGAGTTCGTGGGCGACGCTAAGGGGCAGAACTCCGCCGCCCACCGGATCTACACGGGGACGGTGCGCAACGCCGGCATCAGCCGC
>JBGVTM010000240.1 GCA_041862535.1 Candidatus Neomarinimicrobiota bacterium
GATATCCTCTGATCAGTAAAATGTGGCCAGACCTGAAGTCCCAGCCGGCGATGAAAACCATATTATCGATAACGGCTACTTCCGTTATCAGGAAATATTGTCCCGGATCAAGATTCTGAAGGGAAATATCCCGTTTCCAATTCACGCCATTATAGTGGGTCATCGCCAATCCCTGGACCCGGAAGGCGAAAACATCATTGCAGTGGTTACCGTCGAGAAATCCTATTCCATAATATAAATCCCAATCAAGGGCTTCGAGTTTAGTCAGATATCCCTCTCCGGTGGAGATAGATTCCTTCCATAAGCTAGCGCAACCCAGGTAGAGCGTATCACCGTAGGCCCAGGTCGTATTATATATTCCCGAGGGGCGACTATAATCGCGCGGCGGCCAGTTCTCCATCCAGCTATCTTGATGATGAATTTCGGCCCAGCTGCCATCTCTCTTGTGCTCCAACACGGCATTTTGAATGCCTGCGCCTGCGCCTATATTTGAGTAAGCGACACTCCAGATATTTTTTTTATCGAGGCCATGGATCCGTATTATCGTATAGTTAAGTCCTGTAGCCATATCAGAAAAGGACGAGCCGTTGTAGTGAGTGATCTTGCCATCAGTCCGTGCAAAGTAGAGATCTAACGCTGAAGCCCCCCAGATCTCAGTGATATTTCCATAACGTCCTTCCCAGACCCAGAAAAACTTGCTCTGCCATTCGAGTCCATCCCAGTGGGCATAGGCACCACCAAAAGCAATCCAGATATCATTTGAGGAGAACATATAGATGCTATTCAATTGACTAAAGGAAAGGTCTCCATTCGAATCTTGTCCCAGTAACCTATGGGCTTTCCATTTCTCGCCGTCCCAGTGAATGGCATTACAGGAATTATCTCCCGATCCGGACTGGCTGGTGTCGGGCATAGAGAATAAACCGACCAGCCATATATCATCATCAGAAATGGCGGCCATGTCACTCAGCCAACCAATACCCGGTCGCGGGCTGCCAAGATCAGTGACGATTGAATCAATCTCCCAAACAAAGTCGTGGCTTGTAGTATCCTGGAGGCATTCCCAGGGCTGCACGGCTGGCTCATCACAGCTGGAAAAGAGGCCAAGAACGCAGGTATACAGAAAGAGAGCTAGGGGAATGAATAATGTGCGTAAAGGATATGTTCGCTGAATTAGCATCGGAAATAGAGCTATTTATTTTACCCCACGGTCTACCCCATTATGATTTTGTATGTTATATTGAGTCAATAGGATAAGCAAGATAAATAAGGGCAGCCAGGCCGATGCGGCGGTGGTCAGCGCTGGCCAGGTGGGCGCTGCCTGATACCAGCCAGGAAGGCCCGGGAGCACGAAAACGGCCAGAAAGGGCTAAAATATTATAGGCATCTATCCTACAATTCTGCAGGTGCATATCTTACATGAGAAGTGAGGGTGTGAGTGGTTAAGAGTGCTAGGTAAGAGAAGGGCTATTAGATATCCTACTTCAGGAGTCCATGTTGAATGGCATAGTGAGTCAATTCAACGTTGGATTTGATACTCATTTTATCCAATACCCGAAACCGATAAGTGCTGATGGTCTTCTCACTCAAGGACAAATCTCTGGCGATCTCCCGAATGGTTTTTCCAGCGGCAATCATGAGAAGGACATGATATTCGCGATCAGACAATTGCTCATGGCGGGGGATATTGAATTCCCTAGACAGCCGCAGGGCCAACTCCTCACCCAGTTTCGAGCTGATATATCGACCCCCATTCGCCACTTTTCTTATCGCAGTGATCAGCTCCGCCGGAGAGCTCTCTTTGGTCAGGTAACCTGACGCGCCGGCCCTCAGAACCCGAAGGGCATATTGCTCTTCTGGATGCATACTCAGGATGAGGACCGCCTGTTTCGGCCAGAGATTCCTAATTTGCTTAAGTACTTCCACACCACCCTGGCCAGGCATGGAGATATCGAGCAGGATTACATCATATTGAGCTTGACCTAGTTTGGCCAATACCGCCATTCCATCACTGGCTTCATCAACTACCCCAATTCCGTCGGTTTCATCAAGGATTCGTTTCAATCCGGCCCGAAAGATGGTATGATCATCCGCGATCAGGACTTTAATCATGGTGATTCCCTTCATCATCCAAAAGGAGCGCTACGCTTATGCTAGTCCCTTCACCTGTTATTCCCTCTATCCGGGCTTCGCCCCCAAATTGCATAGCCCTTTCCCGGATGCCAATCAATCCAAACGAATCCGGGCTGTGGATTTGTTCTTCCGTGATGCCAATGCCATTGTCCTTGATTTCCAATTCCAGTCTGTCCGGGCTCACCTTCAGAATCGCTTCAACCGCGGTGGCACGAGAATGGCGTGCAATGTTCGTCAGGGCCTCCTGGAAGATACGGTATACGGCCGTAGAACGGTCGGGATCGAGATCGAATTCATCAGGTTCAACTTTCAGAGCACACCTGATCCCCGTATGCTTGAAGAATTCCGCGATCTCCCAATCAAGGGCGGCTATCACCCCCAGGTCATCCAGCACTGCCGGTCTCAATTCGGACGAAATCCTTTTCACGGTCTGAATCATGGAGTTCGTCAATTCAGTCATAGCGTTGGCCTTCTGCTGAAGTGGCTTCTGATCTGGCTGCAGCTTGCTGCTCAGCCATGAAAGATCCATCTTCAGGGCGGTCAGTTCCTGTCCCAGTTCATCGTGGATCTCACGGGCTATTCCACCCCTCTCTTCTTCCCTCACCGATTGGAGATACACCGATAGGTTTCGCAGCTGCTCATGGGATTGTTTTACTTCCTGCTCTGTTTTTTTGCGTTCGGTGATGTCCCGGGCCACAACCTGAATCGCAGGTTCGCAGTGGTAAATAAAGGGAGCCAAGGAGGTCTCCACATCGATTATTGTGCCATCCAAGCGGATCAGTTTTTGCTCCATGAATGGGACGGTATGCCCGGCCTCAACCTGCTCTATTCTTTTCTTGACCGACTCCAAGCTATCAGGGTGTATAAATTCCTCCACCTTCCTGCCGATAAGCTGGTCAGGACTATCGGCACCCATGAGGGTCACTCCAGCAGGATTGATAAAGATTATCTCACCATTCTTATGAACCAATATAACATCCGGGGAGAGTTCCACCAGGAGTCGATAACGTTCCTCGCTTTCCTGCAGTGCCATTTCGGCCCGTTTGCGGTCGGTAATATCCAGCACCTGCGCAACTGTCTTTATTTGGCCGACTGAATTCTGGATGATAGCAACGCTCAGTTCTAATCGCCTTTTTTTAGCATCTTTGCGGATAATACCGACTTCATACCTGGACGGGACCGGCTCCCCTAGTTGCCGCTGGTGATATCTTTCAGAAACCAGGGCTTTACTCTCCCCATCGAGAAAATCCCTGAAATCATGACCCAATATTTCCTCTCGCGAATAGCCAAGAATCTGAAATAGCTGATCGTTAGCGAAAACAATGTGATAAGCATTGTCAACAATGATAACGCCATTATGTGAGTGTTCAACAACTGCGCGATATTTTTCCTCAGATTCTCGCAGGACTTCTTCCGCCTGCCTGCGCTCGGCGAGCTCCCGCCTGCTGCTGATGACCATATGTATAGCTAAAGTGATAACCGTCGCCGCTATTACAACGGTGCCAAATAAGACCCACAGGAAGTCTATCTGCGCAGACATAAATACGCTCCGAAGTAGAGAATATTTCCGACGATGGATAGTGCGTTATGTACCTGCCAGAGGGAATGGGTAATAAAAACCGGGATGGCGGCATAAACAAGCACATTGCCCGATTGGCTGATAAAAGCCCCTAGCGATACCCAGAAACGCTCATCTCGATGGGCAGGCGGGTCCGCACGCTCTCGGCGGATAGTATACAAAGTATACAGCGAGATAAAGGCAATAAAAACAGTTCTTATTGACTGCGAGTATTTGTTGGGCAGCTGCAGTTCTTCGTAGCCAGTTCCCAACAGAAGAATGTATATCGCAGAAAATAGAAGAATAGATAGTCGCATACAGCGGGCCGGGCGGCCTTGGTGCCAATACGCGAAAAGCAAGGCCAGCAGCAGATAGGAAACGAGAGTATAAAGGTGCAATAGGAACATATTGTTGACATGCCGCAACGCAAGCACACCAAGAGCAACGTCATTTAACAGACCATAGAAAAGCAATCCGGTGAGCAGCCTCATGGGGCGGGTGGACCGGTGCCATAAATAGATACCCGCCCCAAGAGGTACTAATCCTGATATATAACTAAGGTGAACTAAAAAGGGAAGTTGCCACATGAGGGCTGATATAGTCCCTTTACAGGCAATATGGCGGACAAGGTATCGATTGCTCCATCGGCCCTACCCCGGTGGAATCCAATAGCGCTTTGGACAGCCGACCACCGATATCATCCCCCGGGGCCGTCACTCCAAACACCACCGGGCTGAACTGATTATCCTGGTTAAGCCCACCGTAAATGCGAATGCCCACGCAGCCCTCCTGGGCGAGTAGTTTCTGGACAGCCGCTTTACTGAAATACCAGGCATAGACATTATACGGATTATCGTCTTGAAATGCGGTCATCATCACCTGGGCAGCCTGCAACGTGATGGAGTGGTCTTCCTCACCAGTAAAAATCACGTCGGTCTCTTTCGTAAGCACGGTTTGAGGCGCATTAAGCTCAGGATTCCTGGCGTCCGTGGAGCCATCGGTGGGTTCCTTTCCGCAGCCAATGATAGCTACTGTTAAGACACCCGTGAGAATTAGAGCAGGCAGCAGGAATCGTTGCATGATTTCTCTCCTAAGATTAGCATTTAAATTAACAGGTTTCCCTACTGAGGACAGCAGGTTCACGGAGGAAAGTGTTTATTTTCACATTTCCCTTACAAAAATAAGGCAAATGGAATAAGAAACCTGTAGGACTATGCCTGATTAGGATGTAGGATATCATATCAAATTCTTGTAGGTAAAAATCCTACACAACCACTATCCAATACGAAGGCGCAGAGCCTTATTCATATCATGGGAACAATACAAGATATGGTTCAACAAGTCAATCTGCCT
>JBGVTM010000241.1 GCA_041862535.1 Candidatus Neomarinimicrobiota bacterium
GGGAAATCCCGCTAGCGGATTTCAGCTGGGGTCGCCTGCAGCCGGGGATGTTATTGGAGGAGGGAGAGGCACCCTTTCCGCGGCTGGAGAAGTTGGCGGAAGCCGCCGCACCGGAGCCCATGGAAGAGGAGCCTGTAAACGTAATCACCTTCGATGACTTTCAGAAGGTGGACCTGCGGGTGGCGGAAGTGCGGGCGGCGGAGAAGGTGGCCGGGACGGAGAAGCTGCTCAAGCTGCGGATTTCGCTGGGGGCCGAGGAGCGTCAGATAGTGGCCGGCATCGCGCAGCACTATGGTCCGGGAGAGCTCATCGGCAGGCGGATTGTGGTGGTGACCAACCTGCAGCCGGTGAAGATCAGGGGCGAGGAGAGCCGGGGGATGCTGCTGGCGGCGGAAGGTAAGGACGGGCGGCTGGTACTGGCGACGGTGGATGATCCGGAAATGGAGCCAGGGCTTAAGGTGGGGTAGTCACTAGTTTCGAGTTACTAGTTTCGAGTTACTAGTTCCGAGTTTCTAGTTCCGAGTTGCGGGTGGGAGTTCTATAATTTAAAGAGTAAACGATGATGGCGACTTTTCGGAGCATAGAAGAGATTGATGCCTGGCAGAAGGCTCGTGAATTAGCGAAAGCGATCTACGCTGTGACGAGGAAAGGGACTTTTTCGAAGGATTTTGGCTTGCGCGATCAGATTCAACGGGCTAGTGTATCGGTTATGTCGAATGTAGCTGAGGGATATGAGCGGGATGGCACGAAAGAATTCATTCAGTTTCTGTCGATTGCCAAAGGCTCGGCCGGGGAAGTGAAGTCACACTTGTACGTTGCCAGGGATCAGGGATATTTGAATAAGGATGAATTCGTTGCGCTGGCAGAACTCACGGATGAAACCCGTCGGCTTATTGCCGGATTTATCTCCTACTTGAAACAATCCAGCATCAAAGGGGCCAAGTTTTAAGCATATGCCGAGAATTGACAGGCTAACAACTGTTCCCACGGAACCAGATACTTGAAACTTGAAACCTGTAACTAGATACTTCTTTTTAACAGGATGCATTTAATCGACACCCACGCGCACCTGTTTGCTGAAGACTATCAGGACAATCTGGAGGAAGTCCTCCAGCGGGCCGCTGATGCCGGTGTGGCGGCGGTCATCTGCGTGGGATTGGACCTGCCCACCTCGCGGCAGGCCGTTGCCATTGCGGAGCGATACCCGCAGGTCTGGGCCGCGGTGGGTGTGCATCCCCACGATGCCAGAGACGCCCCGCCGGAGATACTAAAGCGACTGGAGTCCCTGGCGGTCCACCACAAGGTAGTGGCCATCGGCGAGACCGGGCTGGACTACTACCGCGACCTGAGTCCCCGGGCAGTACAGCGGGCATTATTCCAGGGGCAGCTGGAGCTGGCGCGTTCACTGGGGCTGCCGGTTATTGTGCACAACCGCCGGGCCGATGACGACATTTTAGCAACGATTAACACGGTGGGGTATCCACAAGGGGTTCTGCACTGTTTCTCCTCCAGTCCGGAATTTGCCCGCCAGGCCATCGAGTTGGGTCTGTACATTTCCTTTACCGGGACGGTGACTTTCGGGAAGAGCCGGAACGCGGCGGTTCTGGAGCAGATTGGCCTGGAGCGAGTGATGGTAGAGACCGACAGCCCCTACCTGGCGCCGGTGCCGCACCGGGGCAAGACCAACGAGCCGGCTTTCGTGCGGCTGGTGGCGGAGAGGGTAGCCGCGATCTGTGGGCTGCCCCTTGAGGAGGTGGCGCGCATCACGACAGCTAACGCTAAGCGGTTGTTCAGCAGGCTGAATGTCAGCAGCGGCTAAACTGTTCTCACCTCCCCCGGCCCGCAAGCGCTGGCCCCGCTATCAGCGGGACGAGCCGCGACCCAGACGGCGCTGGGGGCAGCACTTCCTGGTTGACCCCAACCTCATCCGCAAGGTCGTGGCAACCATCGATCCGCAGCCGGAGGACACGTTCCTGGAGATAGGTCCCGGCCACGGGGAGCTGACCCTGCCGCTGGCTGAGCGAGCCGGCTCGGTGACGGCGGTGGAGATAGACCCCCTGCTGGTGGAGCCGCTCCGGGCGCTGGCCCCCTCCAACGTAACGATCATTCAGGACGACATCCTGGAGGTGGACCTGGAGGAGCTCCTGCCGACCGGGAGCCGGGTCTATGGCAGCCTTCCCTACAACATTACCTCGCCGCTGCTGTTCCGGCTGCTGGAGCACCGGGGGCGGTGGCGGGACGCGCACTTTATCGTGCAGAAGGAAGTGGCCGAGCGGATGACGGCTGCCCCCGGAGGTAAGGTCTACGGGCGGCTGTCGGTGATGGTCCAGGCGCAGGCCAGCGTGCGGCGCTGCTTCAATCTGCCCGCCAGCGTCTTCCGGCCTCGGCCGAGGGTGGACTCGACTCTGGTGCGCCTGGAGCCGCAGCAGGAGCACGGAGCTATTGCCGATGAGGAGCTGTTTGCGCAGGTAGTGCGGCTGGCTTTCGGGCAGCGCCGCAAGAAGCTGGCCAATGCGTTGAAGTCACTGGAGGCCGGGGAACTGCTGGCAGAGCTGGGGCTGGCGGATTTGAGGGCGGAGGAGGTGGCGGTGGCAGGTTATCTGGAGATTGTAAGGGAGTTATTGGCCTAACGGACTGGAGCTGGGCGGCCCGCCCCGTACCCCTCAATCATAGACCAGGAATCTCACGCAGCGAGCTTGCGATACTACTCTTTCTTTTCCCGGGCCAGAATTGATACCCGCCAAAGCCTCTCTTACCCTGCCGCCTTTCCAAGCTGGAAGTGGAAAATGCGCATTGGTTTGAACAAGCGAAAGATGGGGGCCATCCAGCGAAAGGAGTCCATCCGCGGCTCAGGCTGGTCGAAGAAGCCCCACTGGCCGAGCATGTGGATGCCCTCGCCCCAGCCTTCGAGCGCCTGGCTGCGCCAGAATCCCCAGTGCAAGAGGCCTGCAAACTTTGAGCTGGAGAGTTGGCGGTTACCCAGCCAGACGAAGAATGGCGTCCAGCCGTCGAAGACCAGCTCCGCACCGGGGAAATGGTCGCGCAGCCTGAGCACCAACGATTTGACCTGCGCTTCCATGAAGAAGACGAAGACGTTTTCGGCCAAGAACAGGAAGGGGCGCTGAGAATGCACCTTCACCGCCTCCAGCCAGGCGTCCTCGAGCACCGAGCAGCCCAGCAGATGGTAGCGTTCCCCTTCATCGCCGATGAACTTCCGACGCAGCCCGATGACCTCCGGTAAATCCAAGTCGTACCACTCCACCCGGCCGTTGTCCACCCGTTCG
>JBGVTM010000242.1 GCA_041862535.1 Candidatus Neomarinimicrobiota bacterium
GCCCGCAGAAAAGGGGGCTGGCAGGGTTAACCGCTTCCCCCTGCTGCCGCCGGGCTTCCAGGTACCGGCCTAGAGCTTGGCCCGCAGCACTGCCAAAAGCCACTACGCGCTCCTTGTTACCCTTCCCCAGCACCCGCATCGTATTCTGAGTGAAGGAGACATCCCCCACCGTTAGACTGGTCAGTTCAGCTAACCGGATACCCGTGGCATAAAAGGTTTCCAGGATAGCCCGATCCCTGAGCCCCATGAGAGAATCCTCTGGTGGCAGCTCCACCAGCCGTATGGCCTGGTCTTCGCGTAAAAATTCCGGCAGGTAGCGGGGAAATTTTGGGGTTCTGATATCAGCGGCCGGATTGACGGAGATAACCTCAGCCCGGTTGAGATACTTGAAAAACGATTTGAGCGCCGCCAGCTTCCGCGCCACCGACCGAGCCCCCAGCCCCCGCTCTCTGAGATAGCCCAGAAAATGGCGGATAGTCTGGCGGTCAATGCGTTCAGGATGCCAGGCAAGCTCCCCATCATAGTCGGCCATAAAACCGGTAAAATCCTCCAGGTCTCGCCAGTAGGCCTTGATGGTCAGGGGCGAATACCGCCTCTCCTGAGCCAGATAGTCCAGAAAATCTTGGGTGCAGTGATCCAGTTCGGTCTTTACGTCAGGCACGAGGCTCCTGTTGTAAAATCATGAGGGCAGCCTTGAAGTCATCAGCGAGTGGGGCTTCGAAACTGACCGTCTCCTTCGTAGTGGGGTGGACAAAGGTTAACTTGAAGGCATGAAGGGCTTGCCGGTGCAACACTCCCTGAAGTCGGGAGGCTACGCTCCGCAGTTCGGGGGCGATGCTGGCCGGCGCTCGCATTCCGCCGTACGACCGGTCGCCGAAAATGGGATACCCCAGGTGAGTCAGGTGAACCCGAATCTGGTGGGTACGACCGGTATAGGGACGAACCTCCAGCAGCGTAAACCCATGAAATAGTTCCAGCGCCTTAAAGGTAGTCACCGCCGGGCGGCCCCGCATTCTGCTCGCCCTGAACACCAGGCGATTGCGTGGGTTGCGAGTCAAATTGGCCTCTACTTTGCCGGTCTCAGGCGGGGTTCCCCAAACCAGGGCCAGATAGGTCTTCTGAACCTCCCGTCGTTCAAACTGTCGGGCCAGATGCAGATGGGCGGTGTCGTTTCGGGCTACAACCATTACCCCCGAGGTGCCCTTGTCCAACCGGTGGACGATCCCGGGCTTAAACCAGCCATTCCTCCCGGACAGCCGCTCGAATCGCGCCACCAGACCGTTCACCAGCGTGCCATGGTATACGCCGCTGCCGGGGTGGGTGACCAGGCCCGCCGGTTTATTCAAAACAATGATCTGATTGTCTTCGTACAGAATATCAAGGGGAATATCTTCCGGTTCCAGGTGCGTCGGCTCAGCGGGAGCTGGAATATCAATCTGAATCAGCTCCCCGCCCCGCAACGGCTCCCGCGCTTTGCAGACAATCTCACCATCAACCTGTACCATGCCGGCCTTGATCAGGGACTGGAGGCGGGTCCGGCTGAGGCCCTCCAGCCTGGCGGCCAGGAAACGGTCCAATCGGGGCCAGGGAGCATCGACTGTAAGCCGGGCCGAGCGCTCTATCTCACGCATTTTCACCCACCGCCTCTTTCTGGCGGGGAAGGACAAAGGTTGTCAGCAGCAAGAAGAGGATCACACCAATCGTTACCGCACTATCGGCAACATTGAACACGAAAAAACGATATTGACCAACACCGAAATCCAGGAAATCCGCTACCCGGCCAAAGACGATCCGGTCGATAAGGTTCCCAACCGCCCCGCCCAGGACCAGCGATAAGGAAAGGCGTATCAGCACATGATTTGTCCGCTCGCGAAAGAAATAGTAGAGAATCAGAATCGTCGCCAGGATTGAGAATATCGTGAATAGCGGCAGGGCGCCTCCAACCTTAATGCCAAAGGCAATGCCGCTGTTTTCAACATAGGTAAGGCGGAAAAAATCTCCCAGAATCTGGACGGTTGAATGAAGATCAAGGTTGTGGCGCACCAGATACTTGGTGATCTGATCAAGCACCACAACCAATGCGGCGTACAACAGGGCCCGCATGCAGTTCAGTTGGTGGCCTTACTCGCGCTGGTCTTGCAAGAAAAGCAGCTGGTGGTGTGAGGTACTTCTTCTAAACGCTCTTTACTAATCAAGTCGCCACAGGTCTGACAAATCCCAAAGGTGCCATCTTCAATCATCTGCAGCGCCCGGTCCAGATATCTAAGGTAATTGTTCTCCCGAGCCAGCCAGTAGTAGGCCTTCTCCCGTTCGGCGTGATCGGTGCCCACATCCGCCATATGATAGGCATAAGTAGAGTCACTGGTACTGGCCGACTCATTGGCGATATGGGTGTTTTCCTCCAGCTCCCCCATCTCCGTCAGCAGCGTACGCCGCTTTTCCAGAATGCGATTTCGGAAGTATTCCAGCTCCTTCTTTGACCATTTCGTTTTGGTCGCCATTATAGATCCCTATAATTATGCACGGGCGATGTGAATGCTCACTTTCGCGGTACCTAAATTAATAATTTTTTGATGCTCAGGGTTATCCAGCTTTGGCAATAACTGCGTTCCCAGGACTTCCGCCAGAAAATAGTCTTGAAACCGCTTGAGCGATTCTGCCACCTTGCTATCACCAGAAATACCCACCAGAATCCGTTCCTCCACCCTCAGGTCCGCCTCCTTGCGCATGTTTTGCACCTGGCGAATCAGATCCCGCACGATACCCTCCTGGATCAGCTCCTCGGTCAGGGTAGTATTAATCCCCACAGCGAAATCCCTGGATGTAGCCACAACATAAGGGGAGACACCTTCCTCATCAACCAGGATGTCTTCCGGTTCCAGGTTAATCGTCCGGCCGTCAATTTCGATCTCCAGCGGCTCCCGCCGCTGCCACCTGGCCAGGGCTTCCCCGGTCGGCAGAGCATCCAGCGCCTGCCGCACCTTTGGCAGGTCCTTACCGAACCGGGGACCCAGGACCGGCAGGTTGGGCTGGATGCTGTAACGGACAAAACTCTCGACGGGGAGATCGGTACGCAGGTCCTTGATATTCAGTTCCTCCAGGAGCTGAGCCCGGTTCTTCTCGACAACTGTTATCACGGGGGCATCGCCGCTGACCACAATCTCGCTCAGAGGCTGTCGGATCTTGATGTTGGCCTTATTGCGGGCTGAACGGCCCAATGCCACGATATTGATGACGCTCCCGATCTCAAGCAGTAGCTCATCGTCGATCAACCCGGCCCGATATGTGGGGAAATCGCAGAGGTGGATACTTTCCGGAGCCGCGGGATTGATGGCGCAGACCAGGTTGCGGTAGATGGCTTCGGTCACAAAGGGAATGATCGGCGCCATCAGCTTGACAAGAGTGACCAGCGCCTCATAGAGCGTGGCGTAGGCCGCCAGCTTATCAGTATCGTGCTCGCTCTTCCAGAAGCGGCGGCGGTTGCGCCGAATATACCAGTTGGAGAGGTCTTCCAGGTAGCCGCCTGCGGCCCGCATCAGGCGGTCGGTGCGATAGTCCTCGTAGGCCTCAAGGGCTGTTTTCACCAGTTGATGGGTCTTGGCTATCAGCCAGCGGTCAATCTCCGGCCGCAGTTCGTAGGGCGGGGTATCTCTCGCTAGGTTGAAACGATCCAGAGAGGCATAGGTCACGAAGAAACTATACGAATTCCACAGCGTGAGCAGTTGCCTGCGCACCTCATCGGCGTGGTGGTAGCCGAACAGGAGGTTCTGTTCAGGGTTCTGTTCGGCGTATATCCAGCGCATTACATCGACACCCATCTTCTCCGCCGCGTCATCGAACCAGATGGCGTTTCCCTCCGACTTATGCATGTCCTTACCGTGCTCGTCCTTTACGAGCGCATACCCCAATACTTTCTTAAAGGGCGGTCGATTTTCCAGCACGGTGCTCATAGCCAGCAGGCTATAGAACCAATTGCGGAACTGACCGGGGAACGACTCGGTGATGAAGTCGGCGGGGAACCACTGCTCCCAATATTCCCGATCGTCGTGGTAGTGCATAGTGGAAAAGGGGACAATACCGGCATCCAGCCAGGGGTTGCCTACATCCTCAATGCGCAACACCGGAGCTGCACACCGGGAGCAAGCGATCTTCACCTCATCAATCCACGGGCGGTGCGGCGAATGACCCTCAAACCGAGCCCACCCCTCCACGGCTCGCTCCTTAAGCTCCTCTTCGGAACCGACCACGGTCACGGCACCACATTGCCCACACTCATAGATGGGCAGGGCCAGTCCCCAGTAGCGCTTCTTGGAGATCATCCAGTCAGCCATGTTGTTCAGCCAGTCCAGTTCCCGGTCCAGACCAAAAGCCGGCAGCCAGTGTATCTGCCTGGCAACCTCCATAATCTGGTACCTGAGTTCACCCATGGTGATGTACCATTCAGTCACGACCCGGAAGACCAGTTTGGTCTGGCAGCGCCAGCAGTGGGGATAGCGATGGCGATAGAGTTCCTGCTTGAGCAGGATGCCCTTCTCCTTCAGGTTGGCAATAATCGGCTCAGCCACTTCCCCGACGGGTTGACCTGAGAGCCAGTCGTAACCTTTCAGGAAAACCCCGTTTTCGTCCAGCGGGGCGATGACCGCCAGATCATAGAGATGGGCCAGATCGAAGTCTTCTTTACCACAGCCGGGGGCAATGTGGACAATGCCGGAGCCTTCCTCGCTGCTCACTTCCTCCCAGGGAACGACCCGGTGCTTCACCTTTGACTGGGCCGGGAACTCATCAAAGGGACCGCGGTAGGTCCACCCCACCAGCTCCGTTCCCCTCAGGTGGGAGACAATCTCAGGCTCGGCCTTGCGGCCGAAAATGCGCGGTATGGCCTCAGGGAGCAGGTAGATGATGCGGTCATCGTACCGGATGGCCACATAGTCCAGACCCTCAGCCACGGCAGCGGCCACATTGGAGGAAAGCGTCCAGGGGGTGGTGGTCCAAACGACGAGGTACTCCTTATCGCGACCCTCCAGCGGGAAAAGGAGGTAGACCGACTTATCATCAATCTCCTTGTAACCCTCCGTCATCTCGTGCTGGCTGATGCCGGTACCGCAGCGCGGGCACCACGGCATGGAGTCCTCACCCTTACGCAGCCACCCCCGCTCGTGAATCTGCTTGAGAAAACCCCAGATGGTATAATTGTTCTCATCGGACATGGTATAATAGGAATTGTCCCAGTCCATCCAGTAGCCCAGGCGGATAGACTGCTCCGTCTGGACCCGGGCGTATTTGCGCACCCGTTCCTTGCAGAGGTTGACGAATTTCTCCACCCCGAAGGCTTCGATGTCCCGCTTAGACTTGAAGCCCAACTCACGCTCAACTTCCACCTCGACCCACAGGCCCTGGCAGTCGAAGCCGTTCTGGTAGCGGAGCTCATGGCCCTGCATGGCGTGGTAACGCTGGAAGATGTCTTTATAAGCCCGGCCCCAGGCATGGTGCACACCCATGGGATTATTGGCTGTGATCGGGCCGTCAAGGAAGGACCAGCGTGGCTTACCCTTGTTCTTGGCTACCAGCTTCTGGAAGGTGTGCTGCTCTTCCCACCATTGGAGCATCTCGTGCTCCTGGTTGACGAAATCTATGCGGGAATCAACAGGCTGGTAATTCTTTTCCATTAAAAAATTTACCTGCATCCCGGATCAATGTCAACGTGCCTTGAATGATACAGAAAGGCGCCTGCGGCCCTGAGGCCGCAGGCGCCAAAATACCGGATCGGACAACCTGAACCTAGCTCAGCTCCAGACCGACAAACAGGAATACCTCCCCCCTGACAATCCGCAAGAGGACCGTATCTCCTTCCTTATAAGCCTTGAGAGCCTGTTTATAATCGCGCAGATTTTTGATTTCCTTATCCCCGACCCTCACCACCACGTCACCCGGCCGGATGCCACTCTTAGCCGCCTTACTGCGGGGATCAATTCTGGTCACCAGCACACCATTCTCAGCCTGGATATCGTAGCGCTGTGCTTCACGGCTGTCCAGGTCGGTTACCGAAAAGCCGGTGCGGTTGGGAGCCGCCGATTCTTCCTCCCGATCTTCATCCCTGGCGGCCAGCGTCGCCTCAAGGGGGAGCTCACCCAGTTTCACGATCATGGTTTTTCCCTTGCCATCACGAATCACCGTAATCCGGCGCTGGTCACCGGGCCGGGAGGATGAAATCACGTTCCGGAGGTGCGAGTTGTCCCGGATGCCGACATCGTCCACCTTGATAATGACATCGCCCTCCTTAATCCCCGCCTTTTCCGCCGGGGTATCGCTGTGCACCTGGTTGACTATAGCCCCCTCAGGGCTTTTCATACCCAGGGCCTTGGCGAGGGAGGCGTTTACATCCTGAATTATCACACCCAGGTAGGCGCGGGTCACCTTCCCGTGTTCAATCAGGTCCCCCACTACCCGCATCACCAGATTGATGGGTATCGCGAATCCCACCCCCACGTTGGAGCGGGTGAATCCATTGGTGGCGATGGCCGTGTTAATCCCGACCAGCTCCCCCTGCAGATTCACCAGGGCACCACCGCTGTTGCCGGGATTGATGGCCGCGTCAGTCTGGATGAAGTCTTCATAGCGGTCGGCGCTGAACGCCAGTACCGCACTCCGACCCTTGCCGCTGACGATGCCAGCCGTAACGGTATGGTCCAGGTCTTCCCGGAAGGGACTGCCAATGGCCAGCACCCACTCGCCGATGCGCAGCTCATCTGAGTTGCCCAGCTGGGCTTGCTGCAGGCCATCGGCTTCCACCTTGATGACGGCTACATCACTGGCGGGATCGGTGCCGATGATCTCAGCTGGTACCTCCCGCTTGTCAATCAGGCGCACCGTGATATTCTCAGCCTCTTCGATCACGTGATTATTGGTAACGATGTAACCCTGAGCGGCATCGATAATCACGCCCGAACCCAGCACCTGACTGGAAAATTCACGCTCCGGGCCCAGGTCAAAGTCCCAGAAGTCAAAAAAGGGAGATCGGAACTGCCG
Organism: Candidatus Neomarinimicrobiota bacterium; assembly: GCA_041862535.1. Taxonomy (NCBI): domain Bacteria; kingdom Pseudomonadati; phylum Fidelibacterota; species Fidelibacterota bacterium. Next base: position 7,027 of record JBGVTM010000242.1, read on the forward strand.
CCGGACTACTCGTTCGGATTGTATTGTGACCACGCTGGGATTGGCCTTGGAAGAGGCCGCCACAAACATTTCATTGATTTGTTGAGTCGTAACATCCTTGGCTGGTGACAATGGAGCCGCAGTCAGATTGGCGGCACCCAGCAGTAAAAGTAAGCAGATCGAAAAAATCCAAATCTGTCGCTTATTCATTGCCCATCCTTTTTGCCTGGTTTGAAGATAAGCATTCTACTGAATCCAACACCCGCGGGCCAGCGCCGGGCGCAATCATGCCATTCTATGCAGGTGAAAGGTAAAAGTTTCAGATAAAGCGCCGGCTGTCAGGAGCCTGTCACTGCGGCAGTGTCAGTGGCAGCTGCCGGGACGGCTTCGACAGGGAATAAACGGGCCTTTAAGGCCAGTATCTGCTGCAACAGCTCCCGCTTGTACCCCTGAAAATCGTATTCGAACAAGTGAGGCGGTTGGAGGGTGTCAGAAGTGATAAAGGACAGGAATTCATCAAATTGTTCGGACAGATGGTCAATCTCAATGTTCAGTGGACTCGCTTCACCAGCAGCTTCCCTCAATTCCTCACGAGCCGATTTCACCGCCCGAACCGGTTCCAGAATCCCGGTCTTCGAAATGGAGGTGGCAAAACGCTGCACCGGGCTATCTTTGCACTGGTATTTGGCGGTCTCCCATTCCCGGGCCAGGAGGATAATCACCTCTCCCTGTCGATCAAGGACCGCCCGGGCGTAGGGCAGGAGCACCTGGAAGGTTGAATCGGACGGATCGAAGCGAGTCGGCGCGGCGGCTCTCGTAGTGTCAGCTAACCAGGCGGGTGGTCGGTCGAAATCGATGAGCCGGAAAACCTCAGCCGAATCCACATACACCGGGTGCAGGACCCGCAGGACTCCGATAGTCCGTTTGGCTCCCTGAGTATCCCCTTCCAGCCATTGCTTTACAGCCCGGGCTTCCATCCTCTTGATTCGCCGGATCACAAGCACATGCTGCCGCGCCTCCTCAGTCTCAGGATTAAAGGGCTTAGCCCGAATGTAGGACACCATATCCCGGCGGGCTTCATTAAGGTGCCCCTGGCGGTAGAGAACCAGCGCTTGTTGCAGATCAGGAAGAGCCGCCGGACAAGACAGAAAGACGAGTAACCCACCCAGACAAACGAATCGGAGAATCCAGGGCCTCAAGCACCGCCCTCCTTGGCTGCCGCCCCGGACGAAGATTTGCCGAGAGGAAAGGATATCCGTAGAGACAGACCCGTGAGTCTTGAGTGCTCACTCGGGAGATTGTTCACTGAGTGAGGATAGTCCTCAAACCTCTCATCCCAGAGCGCATGCTGTTCATTGAAGGGCAGGGGGTTGAAAATCGCCCGGATCGGCATGGAATCAAAATCGTGAAAATAGCCAATTTCCCACTGGAACCGGTAGAAACGGGGTAGGCTTTCCAGGTCCGGTCCCTTAATGGCGGGAGCTCCACCAACGAGGATTCCCAGGCGCGTACTGTGCCGGCCGCTGATGCCTTTTAAGATGACCATGGCGCGCAATCCATAATACCTGAGCCGTTGCACGGTAAGATCCTTATTAGCACTAACCTTGATTTTCCGGGATACCCGGTAATAAGTAAAGTCCAGATTATGGTTCGGGTTGAGACTATAGGCCAGGTTCAGGACGTCCGAGCGATTGTTCTTGTCCGCCAGCAGACGGCTGATATCAATTCCCGTACCATATATCGGCAGCCCAACCCGCAGGCCTAAATCCCAGCTATCGGTCAATCCCCGGCGATAAAAAATGACCGGCAAAATGTTTTCGGTGCTGAGGAAATAACCTGTGTATGTCTCGCCCCGTTTCAGAGGTACCGGGCTAATGGTAGGATGGGTGGCACAGGCGGAAAAAACCACTGCCATTATCATAATTATTGATTTTAGGCGGAACATCAAGGTGAGATTAGGGCAGGGGAAGGCAAAAAGTCAAGTAAGCCTCTCACTGGGCCGGTAAAAAAATGTACTCCGCAGCCGGCAGCATCCGGACAGACGGCGACAGGCAGTGGTTCAAATGCTAGCCGGGGTGGGTCTGGCATGTCGGACACAGATAGGTCCCTCTCTGGGCGACCCGGATTTTCACCACCGGCGTATTGCAAACGGGGCAGGGCTCCCCTTCCCGGCGGAACACTTGCAGCATTTCGCGGAACCGTCCCCGGCCACTGGTGCCGTATCCAAAGTTGATGATGGTCGTGCCGCCCTCATTGATGCTCGCCCTGAGAACCGCTTGAATTGCCTGGTGCAATGCTTTGACCCGGGCAAAGGTCAGCTTGTGGGCCTGGATTTCAGGATGGATACGCGCCAGAAAGAGGGCCTCATCCACATAGATATTGCCCAGCCCGGCGATAAAGGCCTGATCCAGCAAAAGGGACTTGACGCGCCGGCGCCGAGCCTGCAGCATGCGATGAAATAGCCGGGGAGTGAACCTGGGGGAAAGTGGTTCCGGTCCGAGCCCGGCTTCCAGTGGCGCCAGATCTCCCAGATAACCCACCCGGCCGAACTTGCGCATGTCGCTGAAGGTGAGCCGGCTCCCGCCGGATAGGTCGAACTCAGCCGTGATATAGGGCTGGGCATCGGTCTCGCCGGAAGGGGCTACCGCTAACCGGCCTGTCATGCGCAGGTGCAGGTGGACATAACCGCTATCAAGGCCCAAAAGAACATACTTGCCTCTGCGATGGACGGCCTGGATAGTATGGCCTGTCACCTGCCGGGCAAAGACCTCGGGTGCCAGCGGTGCCGTTACCTTGGGCCAGCGGGCACGGAAGCTGGTGATAGTCCGCCCCGCCAGATGGGGGCGCAGGTAGCGCACCACCGTTTCCACTTCAGGAAGCTCAGGCATAGGTGAAATTTATGCGGAAAAGCGGACTGAAAGGGTGGATTGATCGGGCTCGGAAGGACTTAATAATAATAAATCACGCTGTCCGGGGCATCCTTGACCTGAATGACCACTGCCCCACCGCTGCCCTGCCATTCCCGGATGGGAGACAGGTCGAAGCGGAGGTTTCGATGTAACCAGGCCTTACACAAATCCCAGTGGCCGTCATGGATGATGACTGCCGGCATCACGGGGGGTACCTTTTCCTCCCAGGCGGTGGAGCCGAAGAGGTAAAAATCGTGCTGTTTGCACCCACCACCGTATCTCACATCAATTCGCAGGGTATCAGCCTCCATGCTAGTGCTGTCGATAAAAAATCCGTCGATCGGGTTGTTGAAGTACTGCTCAAAGAGGTCATGCGCGAATAGATTAAGTCTATCGCTTTGCAGCGGGATGGGATTCAATGCGACCGCGAGCAGCGCCGTATAATCACGGGGTTGGAGCCGCCCGGTTTCGGAAGAGGGATACGGGTCCAGCTGCAGTAAAGTGACCCGGTATCGCTCGGAAAAGACACTCTTGTGCGCGGCGGTGTCTTTGCCTGAGACATACCCGTAGATGAATGGCTCGAGATAGATTGAATCCCAGCCTGAATCAACCAACAAGAGCTGAATTCTCGCCCGGCCCTCCCAGAAACAGTCCACGTCCAGTGGACAGCGGGAGTCATTTAGCACATCCTGGAATTCGACTTCGAGGCCTTCCTCTCCCACCACGCCGCTCTCTCCCCAGGCCAGGGTAAACGGCTCGCCATACTCAATGATATCCGGCGGGGGCTCCGTCTCCCAGCAGGTGGGCAACAAAAGTAGAGGCAGAAGCAGAAGGTGTCTCATTCGATTTCCCTAAAAAGTACCATCTCGATGGATCGCACAGGAAATATAGGCCTTTAATTAGACACATTCAAGCTGTCCCAGCCCGCATCCCATGGCTAGATTTATCTTTTGATTTCATGCCTCGGCCTACCTGATGACAGCCCACCCCATTTCTGAAAGGCAAACGCCCCTGGCTCTGGCTGCCGGGTTGGTCCTGCTGGGATCAATCATGGCCTCTTCCGCGGCCATCTGGATTCGGTTCCTGCCAGGGATATCCCCCCTCTCAATCGGGTTCATTCGCGTGGGTGGAGCCGCGCTCATCTTCTTGCCCTGGTTCTGGCGCGAGCGAGGCCGCCGGAGGGTATCCTGGAGCCAATTCCGCTACTCCGTCTGGGCCGGTGTGGCCCTGGCCCTGCATTTCGCCACCTGGATCACTTCCCTGGGATATACTACAGTGGCCAATTCGGTCCTCTTCGTTTCGACCTATCCGATGTTTATCATTGTCATCTCCCTGGGTATTTTGAGAATTCCAGTGGCGCGGAACCAGATCCTGGGTGCCCTGGTGGCCCTGACCGGGGTAGTCTTCATCCAATGGCGGAACCTCAGCATCGGCCCGTCCGACAGTGCGTGGACGGGGGCAGCTGTCGGCAACATGCTGGCCCTGGCGGGAGGACTATTCGCAGCCGTCTACTTGCTCCTGAGCCGGGAGGCCCGCAAGTCACTGAGTACCGTGCTGCATGTAGAAGTCACTTATACCTCCGCCGCCGTGGTACTGCTCCTTACAACACTTTTTCTCCGGGTCCCCCCCCTTCCGCTGTCGCCCGAGCCCTGGCTGTTTCTAGTCCTTCTTATCCTGCTACCCACTGTTGGGGGACACACCATCTTCAATTGGGGCATTCATCACCTGGGCGCACCGCTGGTCTCCCTGTTCGGGCTGCTGGAGCCGGTGGAAGCAGCCTTGCTGGCGCTCTTTATTCTGGGCGAAAGTATCGGGGCTCCAACAATCGTTGGCGGTCTCACCATCATCGGTGGGCTGGCGCTGGCTCTCTGGCACCCAGCAGCCAGCGCGACGCAGTCTTCCACAACCTGAAACACCTCTCCAATTTCACATAAAAAATAACGCCCCAGGAGAGGGGCGCGGGGCTGGTGATTAGATGGCAGCCGATCGGCTGGTCGACAGGGCTATGAATCCAGGAGGAGTGACACCAGCCCGACGCCCACGAAACAGAGGAAAAAGAGGGACAACTTCAGGATAAACTTGCGGCGGAACCAGATCCGGAGGTCCACAGACCTGCCAGCTATAGTATCCTGTTGGCTCTTACCGACCTCGGGCTCAGAGGTTTGATAATCAGGAAAGAGGAGGATCATCCGACCGACTTCCATTCATTTATAATATTAACTGAATTCGATATCCGAAGGTATGTTCCAGGTCACACATGACGCTTTCATGTGATCCCGGTCAATCAACGGCCGGACGCCGTCAGCCAGGTGCGGCTATAATTCCAGTATGATACCGCCCACGGGGAACTGGCGGTACTGCAGGGCAACTCCCTCGGTGCCGTCCATGTAGTTGACCATATCCTACGCGTTATCTCGGTCAAAAGGAGTTTGGATATTAAAATCTTTCCGTCTATCGATTAGACCTAGGGAAACCCCGGTTTTGGTCAGCAGGCAGTGCATACACGTTGGATCGGCTTTAGTCTTTTCAAAGGCGCCTACTATCGAAGAAATCTTTGGATTCGTGCCAAGGTATCTATGGCTGGGTAACCATTTTTGGCCTCCACTATTTCTCCCAGTGGATTAACATAGTATTTTGAATCTTTGAGAAGTACAGGGATTGTTGCCAACGTATCAGATACAAGCGAATGTCCCTGCAGGAACTTAGGGCTTTTGAAACCCAGGAAGTCAAATAGCGTTGGCCCAAGATCGATCGTCGAACCCGGTTTTGAAATGCGTTTCGTAACCGGCGTTTTCATATCAATGTAGATAACGGCAATAGGTTGAAGCAATGGATCTACCGTAGCAGCATAGTCCTCATGCCGGATGTTGGATGTATGATCGCCGTAGATAAGAAACACTGTATCCGGATATTTCGCCAGGATATTCCTTAAGAATATTTCAAGGGCGGAATCCACATAATTTATCGAAGAAAGGTAATTCCTGATAAGGGGAGAGTTATGTTTAAAAGATACCGCATAATCTCCAGGACTAAGCAAGTCAAAAGGGCTATGTGAACTGAGAGTTATAAGGAAGGCAAAGAAAGGATCGGGAATCGATTAAATGATATAATATACTTGGTTAAAAAATTCTTTGTCTTTAAGTGTGTGCCATCGGTCTGGATTAACGATATTAAATTGTTCCCTAAAATATAGTTTTGAAAATCCCAGTTTTTTAAAACCTTCACTGCGGTGATAAAGGGATCCCTTATGTGCGTGGAATACCAAAGTTGTATAACCATTGTAGTTCAAAAGGCGCGGGATACTCGGCAATTGTTCCAGCCCGATTGCACCCAGAGATCCCTTATATCCAAGTGGATACTGTGAGGTTAAAAAGCAGAAATCACCATCTGATGTACCACCGGATGAAGAATGTTGGGCATAAATGTCAGTAAAACAGCAGTGGTTTTTTGATAGTTGATTCAAAAAGGGAGTGACAGCCTGACCATCATGCTCGAATCCGATGATATTCCTGTCGAGTGATTCAACCTGAATGATAACAATGTTTTTAAAAATTGCTTGATCCTTATCAAAGGCATAATCTTCCAATGGAACCGGTTCAATTTCATCGGGAATGCCTCTGAGTTTGATAAAATCTGTTATAGAAGTCCATAGGATGCCGAACTGCAAGATACTTCCAACATGATCTGAACTATGCAGGCGGAGGTTTTTATAAATTTGAATCCGGTTTTCATTTAGACCGTATTTTCGTGAAAGTCTTAATGGCGATTGAGTCTCGGCGAAAAACTGGAAAATAGCACACAAAAAATAAACCGAAAGAAAGAAAAGTCCACCCCTTATTGCAATATACAAGCTATCGAATAGATTCGATTTAAGCGTGAATCCAATAAAAATTGACAAGACAATAAAAAGGACGTCTTTGATGCGCAGTAAATAAATTATTTGAGTTGCTAAATAGGGCAGGAAATCAACATTATATAGAGATCCCAATTGTATGGTTGAACCGAAGTAGCGGAAGTGAAGAAGATTGGCCCAAATAATAATGACAAAGATTATGCATCCCACCAATCGGATGACGCTGTTGCGAACGACGGTCAGCAAGAAAATGCTGAACGCTGTAAAAGCCCCGAGGGCAAATAGTATTCTAAGTAAGTTGTAGCCTGCTAGTTCAGTAATCTCAAACAGGAAAAGGGCGTAACAGGCTGTTAACGCAGCCTGACCCCATAGAGCCTTAAATTGCATGTGATTGTGCCATCTGAGAAGCATAGGTAACGGAAATTTTTAAGGACATTTTAAAGTAAGGCAAATTCTTTCGACAAATTAACCATATCCCGATTCCTTCCAGCGTAGGGCACGGCTGCGGCTATGTTCCCCACATTTCCAGACCTGGAAAGGAGTTGCCGGCGGGACCCAAATGGTGTCCCATCCATGCTGATTGACAGTTACAGCTCCATAATAATGCCCCCGACGGGGAACTGGCGGTACTGCAGGGCGACTTCCTTGGTGCCATCCAGGTAGTAAATCATATCCCAGGGGTTGTCCCGGTCAAAGACATTCTGAATATCGATGAAGGTCACTAGGTTCATTTTGCGGAAGTAAAAGCGCCTCAGAATCATCACATCGAAGCGCATGTAAGGCTCCAGGCGCTCACCGTTGAGTTCACACCCCACCGGCTGGTACCAGCGGCGCACGATAGGATAATATTCCTTGGGTGTATAAGGCCGTCCACCGACCTGCCGGTAGCGGAAACTGATTTCCAGCTCATCGGCCGGCAGGAAAGGCAGCCAGGCCACCCATGGCCACCACGATTCCTGCTTAAGTCGGAGGTAGGAAGCCCGCTCCATGAATTTGATTTTATAGCCCCCAATGAACGTCAGCAGGTGCCGGAAATCCGATTTACGGGGGTAGGTCCTCCCTTCGAAGCCCTTCCTGGGATCCTCGGCCAGTGATATGTAGCGGCTGTAGGCGAACGAACCATACCAGTGGCGGCTGAACTTCTTTTGGAAAAACAGCTCCAATCCCTGCGCATACCCCTCGCCAGCATTCACGAACCCACCGAAAATGTCGCGGGGATCAGCAGTGGTGTCAGCCACCTCCAGAACTAAATTGTGGTAGGCCTTCCGGTAAATTTCCAAGGTCCCTCTCATATCGTCGGCGAAAAGGTGCTCCAGGCCCAATACCACCTGGTCAGTACGCATGTTCCGACAAGGATCGGTATCACTCTGGAATAACTGATAATAGGCAGGCAGCTGGTAATGACGTCCAAAGGCAAGGTTGAGCTTGGTACGGTCGGTCAGAGCATAGGTCACTCCGAGCCTGGGAGCCCAATCGGATGCATCATTGGCAGCAACCCGGATGTGCCGCAGCCCAAAGATCAGCTCCCACCGGGAAGTCGGACGCCACTTCAGCTGGCCGTACAGGCTAAGCCCCGTGGTGTGATAGAGGGAATCAATCACATACCCCGGCTCAACTTCCAGCGGGTTGCTGTCGCGAACAATAATGAAACCAGGATTTTCGAGGAGCTCTTGATACTCCTCCATTGAATCTACAATATGAGGTTGGATCGTATCCTCAACTCCATAGCGATATATCCACAAAGTATCGGGCCCTACCGACGAATCTCGGTCAAGAGCATTCCATTTATGGTTCAAGCCGATACCAATCTCCAGTGATGGTGATAGGCGGTAGCTGAGGTCGCCCTTAAGCCTGAGATCCGAGGTCACATCGTCAAGGTCGTAAATGACCTGGGTATATCCACCTGGTAAATCGTTGAACAGCTTGTATTTAATGGCCCATTGGCTATGACTGAGCGACAGCAGGCCAAAGCCGTTTCTGGACAACAACGTCTTGAGGGTGGCACCGTAAGTGAGCTGACCGCCGTCGGCGATGACATTATCGATGCCCCGGGTTTGGGGGACGGTGCTACCCTCCAGATCAATGCTGTCAGTGCCTCCTAAGGCATTCAAGATGAGTTTACTTACTGGTGAGAGGTCCACCACCGCCTTGCCCTGCCAATTGATAAAGTGAGGCACGGCAGTGACGCCTACATCGCGAATTACGAAATCCAGGAACGATTTACGATAGGACGCCAGATACGAACCCCGCTGAGCCAGCCAGGGCCCCTCCACCACGGCACCGAATCCCGCCATGCTTATTTCCAGCTGGGATTGAAAACGCTGCCGGTTCCCTTCCCGGAGCGTGATATCCATTACCGACGACAGGCGTTCACCATAACGGGCAGGGAAGGCCCCGGCATAGAAGTCAATGCGCTCGATAAAATCAGTATTGATGAGGTTGATGGCCCCCCCGGAAGCCCCGGGTTCCCCGAAATGGTTGGGATTGGGTATCTCCAGATGATCCATGATAAAAAGGTTCTCGCCTATCCCGCCTCCACGGACGACAATCTCATTATGCTGATCCGATCCCAGCACGACCGCCGGCAGAGCCTCCATCATTCGCTGGATGTCATAAGCACCGGCGGGATCGGAACGGATCTCTTCAATATCTACGCTGCGAGCACTGACAATCGCGTCCCTGGCATTCTCAAAAAAGCGGCCGGTAACGACTACCTCTTTGCCCTTTAAAACCTGAACCTCCAGGGCAAAGTTGAGCACTGTTTCCCTTTGGGGAACGATATGGACATTGGCCCGAGACTGTGGTTGGTAGCCGATCATCTCCACCCGTACCGTATAGCTGCCAACCGGAAGACGAGGAATCATATAGCGTCCCCTGCCATCAGTGGCTGCACCAAAATTGCTGCCCTCTACAAGTACATTAGCTCCGATAAGAGGCTGAGCAGTGGCTAAATCAGTAATAGTACCGGTCAAGGTCCCTGTGGCTCGCGCTGCAGGACCATTATCATGACTTTCCTGGCCTCGCACGATTGTCAAGGCGAGGATTATAACCAAGCCAAGGAACCGATGTGAGAGCTGTCTATGGAGATGAGGAAAGCTGGCGGTTGCCATGCCCGGCGTCGAATGAGACATCAAGTTGGGAATGGTACCACGGCTGCTCTACTGGTGCAGCCGGGCGGTGACTCCCAAGATAGCATTCTTGAATTTCTCGACCTGGTTCTGGGTGTGGAACAGGTCGTCCACGGTGTGATAGACATCGTGGGGGTATATTTCAGGGTCGAGATCGAGAAGAAAAGTAGATTCCATTTTCAGCTGGTAGTCTCTCAGGATTTCCCTGGCTATCTGCCTTTCTCTCAAGTAATTCGTATACAATTTGATTTGCCCATCGGTGGTCATGCTGAAAAGGGGCAGGATTCCTTCGTCCGAACGGGCCTTAAAGGTAACCATGCCGGTCTCGTCGCCACGGCCCCAGCTCACTATGTCGGCGTTGCGGCTGGTGAAATTAACTAGATCCTCCAATACGTTCACTACATGCGTAGGACATTGGGTCTTGGTAAACTGGTTAAAGGTTAATGGGTCCCACTTGGCCATTAGTTCCCTTGGACTCTCAT
>JBGVTM010000243.1 GCA_041862535.1 Candidatus Neomarinimicrobiota bacterium
CAGTGATGGTAGGTGGCTTTCTCACGGCCCTGGTACTGGCCAGCGGTATACTGGGCCAGACTTTGGGTGGTATCTGGGGTGACCGCCACCCACGCCACAGGATAATGGTCACCGTGGTTACACTGAATATTCCTCTCCTGGTATTGCTGACCTTTACACGCAGTTATCCGCTGGTGCTGGTAGCCGTATTGTGGGGGGTGGTGAACTTTGCCTATCAGCCCATTTCCAACGCCTTGATTTCCGACGTTACCAGTCCGCGACAACGGGGAACCCTGTTTGGGATTCTGAATGGCCTCAATTTTGGTGTGGGAGCTTTCGCCGCCACGCTGGCGGGAGCCATCGGGGATCGGTGGGGCACCGCCGCGATATTCATTGCCATGGCTGTCATTCTCCTGCCAGCCTCAGTGACAGGACTGCTCCTGCGGCGGAACAGCACTCCCATTTCCATTGATTCCCCTTGAGACTTACTCTATATTTAAAGTTAAATGATAGTACCAACTGACCAAAGCGCTGCGATTATTTCCGAGGATGATATCTCTACCCGCCTGACAACCCTCGAGGCGGATATGGAGCGTCTCCACCAGATCGGCATCGCCCTCTCCAGTGAAAAGAACCTTAATAAGCTGTTGGAGACCATTGTATCTGAAGCGCGGGGTTTCACTCACTGCGATGCCGGGACTTTGTACCGGGTGAATGAGAAGAAGCGGGTGCTCACCTTTGAGATCATGCAGACCGAGTCCACCGGCTATTATGCCGGCGGTACCACGAATGTGAAGATCACCGTGCCACCCGTTCCCCTGGAGAAAGATGGGGAGCCCAATCGTGCCAATGTATCGGCCTATGTGGCTATGACCGGTGAGGTGGTGAATATCCCCGATGTCTACGAGGCTGAAGGATTCGATTTTACCGGCCCCAAGAAATATGACGAAATAACGGGCTACCGCACCCAGTCAATGCTCGTAATCCCCATGCGGGATCATACCGATAAGGTTATCGGCGTGCTGCAGCTCATCAATGCCCTCGATGGTGACGAACAGCGTATTCCCTTTAACACCCGCTATGAGTCCATGGTGCGGTCTCTGGCCAGTCAGGCCGCGGTAGCCATCAACAATGCACAGCTCATCCAGGATATTGAGAACCTCTTCAAGTCGGTGGTGCATTACACTGTCAAGGCCATTGATGCTCGAAGCCCGCACACAGCTGGTCACTCCAGCCGGGTCGCCCAGCTTACCCGCCGTTTGGCCGAGGATGTGGATCTCCAAAAAACCGGGCCCTTTGCCGATGTCCACTTTACCAGTGAAGAGCTGGAAGAAATCTGGGTGGCTTCTATTATGCATGATGTCGGCAAAATTGGCGTGCCCGAGGCTATTCTCGAGAAGCACAACAAACTGGATGGGGACAGTTTTGAGCGGGTTGTAAGTCGCCTGAAGAGAATCAAAGGATTCATGAAGCTCAGGGGTGAGCTGCGCAACCAGGAGAATAATCACCCCCCTGATTACGTAGACGAAGAGCTCAAGGCCCAGCTCGAAGAATGGCAAAAGGACTATGAGTTTATTCAATGGGTAAACAGGCCTGGATTCCTGGCGCCTGAGAAGAAGGAGATTCTTGACTGCATTGCCCGGAAGACCTTTATAGATGTTGATGGTGAGGAACGGCCCTACCTCCGGCCGGAGGAGTATGAGGCCTTTTCGGTGATTAAAGGTAATCTAACGGATGAGGAACGTCGCGCGATCCAGCATCATGTTGTAGAAACCGAGAATATGCTGCGCAAGCTTCCCTTTATCGATAAGTTGTCCAGGGTGCCCCTATATGCCGCCAACCACCATGAGTGGCCCAGTGGCAAGGGTTATCCGAAAGGCCTGAAGGGGGACGAGATTCCGCTTCCGGCGCGCATGATGTGTATTGCCGATGTCTGGGATGCCCTGACGGCCCAGGATCGGCCCTATAAGCCTCCGATCCCGCCGGAAAAGTCGTGCCAGATACTCCAGGCTGGTGCTGAACATGACGAGTTCGACAAAGATTTGGTAGATCTATTCATTGCACATCGTTTATGGGAAAAGAAGCCCGGTGAGATCACCGAATTTGCTGAAGAAGAATAAGCTTCAGCACGTCCGAAATGCTTGACTCCACTGCGGGAGTCCGGGTGGCTCTCCAGTCCCTTCCCTCCGTTGATGAGCTCCTTCAGGCCTTTCCTCCCGAGAAATATCATGTCACCCGCCAGCAGGCCAGGGCTGTTGTGCGGGCAGTCCTTGCGGAAGTGCGTCAGCAGATTCTCGATGGTGATCATATACCTGACGCGGGTGCGGTGATAAGAGCCACCTTGCGGGATCGGATGCAGGAGCTGGCCAAACCGAGGCTCAGGCCGGTTCTCAACGGGACCGGGGTGGTATTACATACCGGATTGGGCCGGGCGCCACTGAGCAATCAGGTCCTCGATCGAGCCTTCTGCTCCCTCAGCGGTTATGCGAACCTGGAGCTGGACTTGCCTACCGGGAAGAGGGGCGAACGACTGGAATTGGTATCCGAGCTGTTCAAGGCACTCACTCCTTCAGAGGGTGCAGTGGTGGTGAACAACAATGCCGCAGCAGTGCTCCTCATGCTGAATACCGTCGCCGCTGATAAGGAGGTGGTGATCAGCCGCGGTCAACTGATTGAGATTGGCGGTTCCTTCCGCATGCCCGATGTAATCCGCAAGGCCCAGGCCCGGATGGTAGAGGTAGGCACTACCAACCGGACCCATTTTTCCGACTATGAGAACGCCATTGGCGAAGCCACGGCGGCCCTGCTTTACGTACATACCAGCAATTACCGCATAAAGGGCTTTACCAAGGAGGTTCCCATCTCGGACCTGGCGACGCTGGCAAAGAAGAACAAGCTCCCGCTGGTAGTGGATCTGGGCAGCGGCAGCCTCATGGACCAGCCGATCCACGGACTGGTCCGGGAGCCCAGCGTGAGAAGCGTGCTGAAGGCGGGTGCGGACCTGGTTTCTTTCAGCGGAGATAAGCTCCTTGGTGGCCCTCAGGCGGGCATCGTCGTCGGGCACAATAAATGGCTTAAGCGGCTGCATAAAAATCCCCTCTATCGAGCCTTGCGGTGCGACAAAACGACTCTGGCCCTTCTGGAACAGACCCTGCGCACTTACATAGATGAAGAGAACTACACCCCGGGAAACCTGGCCCTGCGGCTCCTAAATCGGGATCGGAGGGAGCTCCGGTCTCAAGCCGAGGAGTTATTGGGTCGCCTCTCACAGGAGTGCCTTGCCGGCACCACGGTCAAGGTGGTGGAGTCCACGGTGGAGGCGGGCAGTGGGTCGCTGCCTCAGGTTCCGATTCCCAGCATTGCCCTGGCGATCACCAAGCCAGGGACCGGGCCTGATGAGCTGGCCCGGCAGTTTCGCCGGGCTACCCATCCGGTAATCGGATATATTCAGCGGGATCAGTATTATATCGATTTGAAGGCCATTCCACTGGAGAAGAATGATCTGCTTGCGCAGGCAATGGAGGAGGTGCTTACAGCGGATCCCGGAAGTATCCCTTCTAGTGATCGATGAGTAGTTCAGGACAGGTAGTCATCGGCCTGGCAGGCCACATTGACCATGGCAAGACCGCCCTGGTCCAGGCGCTCACCGGTGTTGATACCGACACCCAGGCGGAGGAAAAGCGCCGGGGCATGACCATCGACATCGGCTTCGCCTTCCTTACCGAGACCATCACCCTGGTCGACGTACCCGGCCATGACCGGTTTGTCAAGAATATGGTTAGAGGGGTAGCGGGGATACACATGAGCCTATTGGTAGTGGCTGCCGACGATGGTGTCATGAACCAGACCCGGGAACATCTCCATATCCTCAGGTTCCTGGGCGTGCCGCGAGTTTGTGTGGCGCTGAGTAAAGTGGATTTGGTGGAGGAAGATTGGCTGGCGCTGGTGGAAGATGATATTCGCAAGCTGCTGGTGGGAGCCTCCTATCGGAATAGTCCGATTGTGCGCGTATCCGCTGTAACTGCCGCCGGGATAGAG
>JBGVTM010000244.1 GCA_041862535.1 Candidatus Neomarinimicrobiota bacterium
GCTGCCTTGGGAAGCTTAGGTAAATACATCAATCTGATAACCGCGACTATTCATTCGCCGGAAAAGCCGTTGGTAGATCTGACGGCCCCTCGCAGGACACTGAACTATGTCGAAAAGAGCCTGGAACGTTTAAGAAGTAATAAGCCGAAGGATACTCCCCTCGAAGAGCTGTACGCAGCTAATCCCACTATTCTGAAGCGAATTCAGGTATTGCGCGAACGTGAAGCTGAAGCCAGGCAGACTATTGAGAAAGCGGTGAATACTATCCAAAGTGAGCGCATTAGCCTCGGCCAGTCCATCAGTGATGATCAAGAGCTGCTAGCACTGGTGAATAAGGCTATACAGGCCATCGAGAAGGCTGCGGCCTCATCACCGGTTGAAAAAGCAGGTGAATCCGCGCCACCCCTGGCTCCCTAATCCGAAGTGATATGTAGGATGGTTCTTGACGGAGGTTTTATCGAGAGTGTAGATTTCAACTGTTATTTTGCGAGCATGCCGAGGTGTTCCTTCGGTACCATGTGCGAGAGTAGCTCAGTTGGTAGAGCCCCACGTTGCCAACGTGGTTGTCGCGGGTTCGAGTCCCGTCTCTCGCTCGAAAAACCTCCCTTAGTGGAGGTTTTTTTGTATCTGGCAATGTAACTTACGGGGCATAGGGCGACGTACCCAAGTGGTCTAAGGGAGCGGTCTGCAAAACCGCTATTCACCGGTTCGAATCCGGTCGTCGCCTCGACTGGTTAGCTTTTCGCATTTTCCGATTGCCGGGGTGGTGGAACTGGTAGACACAGGGGACTTAAAATCCCCCGGCCCAATAGGCTGTGCGGGTTCGAGTCCCGCCCCCGGTACGCCTTCTAAGCCTTCATAATTACTTGATTTATGGGGGCTTACTTTTTCACCCTCAAATACCTCTTGATCCCGATTCTTCCCCTGATACGGATTGATACGGACGCTGGAATGGGCTGGAATGGGCTGGAATATCGGTATCATATCCGTATCAAATTGAAGGCGATTCTCCATGATTTGAGCCAAGTCTTGATAATCCTGTCTGAGCAAGTCTACATAGTGGCGTTCTGTAACCGTTACGGAACCGTGACCCACCCGTGGCCAATGAACCTACCTCCAATGTTCCCGCCGCTTTTTACATGGAAAGCAACTACCCCAATCCCTTCAATCCGGTAACCACCATCTGCTACGACTTACCACAAGCGAGTGATGTCTCACTGGTGGTTTATGACATCCTGGGCCGGAAAATTGTGCGCCTGGTAGATGGCCACATGCGAGCAGGCTATCATCATGTCGTATGGAATGGGAGAGATGCTGATGGCCGCGAGGTGACCTCCGGTCTCTACATCGCCCGATTGGTGACACCGGACTACACCAAGTCCATTAAGATGCTGCTATTGAAATAGCACTGTGGACAGTCCCGTCGTAGACGGGGGTGTTACTTAAGTAGAGAAAGTACACAAAGGCAGAGCTAAAAAGGCCCCGGACCTCCGGGGCCTTTTATTTGTGGCTTCCCGACGTTCATTCCACTCTGTCGGGGAAGCCCCGAGACACGGATTATATCCCCTGGAAAGCGGGGGTGTTGCTGAAGTAACGGCCATCTCCTCGATCACCACTGGCCGTTATTCCTTGGAACAGCTGGTCTATGACTGCCGGCTCATGAATGCGGCCTCGAATGAAGGACCTGAGGCCGCACTATCCCTGCAGCGCTGGTATATCGACAGGCAAAGCGAGAAGTGAACCACTCCGGAGTAGGTCACGGATTTAAGGAGTTTTAGAAACAGGTGTAATATGCACAACATAACCACCACCTGATGCCATTTTAGCTGTTATCGTATCTGTTGCGGATACCGTGATATCCCTGATTGAAATACTGGCGGGATTCATATCCGTCAGAGGGCCGTCCGAGTAGACCCGTGCGTGGTATTGTCCTTGATCTAGAAAATCCAGATTCAGATTAATAGAGCGGGGTTCCCAGTCCGTCAGTGCGCCGATGAACCAGTCGTAACTACTTCGGCGCGCAATGGCGACATAGTCACCAATTACGCCTGATAGAACGCGGGTTTCATCCCAGCTCGCCGCCACCTTCGTCAGAAAATCAGCACCCGGCTCCCCGCGGTAGGTACCCGGATAGTCGCAGACCATCTGGAGAGGACTTTCATAGACCACGAACATGGCGAGGTGGTGACAGCGCGTACCCATTGCAGTTGGTGCGTCGTATCGGGGCTCAAACTCTTCCCGGGTTACATGCTGGAAGGCACCGGGTGTATAGTCCATGGGACCTGCCAGCATACGCGTAAATGGAATCGTCACATTGTGTTCGGGAGTAATTCGATCACTCCACTTGGTGTGCTCCAGCCCTAGTACGCCTTCCCGCGTGAGCAGATTAGGGTAGGTCCTTCGGATACCAGTCGGTTTATACGATCCATGAAAATCCACTATGAGATGGTGCTCGGCCGCCTTTTTCACCACATCATGATAAAACCTGACCATCTCCTGATCGTCCCGGTTCATATAGTCGACTTTGACACCCTTCACGCCCCAGCTTTTGTAAAGCGGGAATGCAACATCCATTTGGTCACGTGTATTTTCCCAGTTCAGCCAAAGAAGAATATCCACGTTTCTTTCTCGGGCGTAGGCGATGATCAGCGGCAGGTCGACCTCAGGAATTGTCGTGGTGATATCTTGCGACGGATCCTTATGGGGACCGTACCACTTTGCATCAATCAGCAAATATTCCAGCTCGAATTCTGCGGCAAAGTCGATATAGTGCTTATAGGTGGCTGTATTCACACCTCCCTCAAAGTCAACACCTTCAACTGTTCTTCCCGACCACCAGGGCCAGGCGGCTTTCCCCGGTTTAATCCAGGAAGGATCGGATATCACGCTAGGTTCATTCAAGTTCAGGATGATGTTCGATTCTACCAGATCACCAGGCTCATCACCGATCATGATAACCCGCCATGGTGATTGATGAGGGACAGTTCCTTTGACACAGACGCCGGGATCACTCGGCCATGGGGATAATTTTGAGGTCAAGGTAGTGGGACTTCCCTCTACTCCGGTGAGATACATGGCCGCGTAGTCAGTAAGGCTGGCTTCTGTTAAGGCGATATATGGGCCGTCGTCGATCTCAATTGTCAGTGGGAGACCGACGAGAGATTGCGGATTGATTTCGCTCAGTGTTCCCCGAAGAAACGGACTTTCGTAGTTCGTAGTGAAATTCTCCAGGTATAACACCCAACAGGTATGGTCTTTAGGAAAGTTGAATTCACTGAATTCAGCCATAATCTCAAAATAGTCCATGCCATCTTGCTTTGGTAACAGGTAGCGGAACGCCACTCCATCGTTAAATACTCGGAATAACAGATGAAGACTCCGTCTCGGAGGCCTGATTTCCTGTAATTCGACCTGCAGCTCATTGTACTGATTGCGTGCGTATTTCGACTTGCCCACCACTAACTCATAGGTCTCATCGTGCTTCCGCCGCGAGGTTCCGACAATCTTCATTCCTCTGGAAATTTCTCCTTCCTGCAACTCGAGGGAGAGGTGTGATGGAGAGAGGATCTGTCGTTGATTGTACCCAATTGAATACAGCGGCGAATTGTCCTCATCCCGGTCGAATACAAACTCAATTTTACCGTCGGGAGAAAGTAGTTTGAGTGGCACTGATTGCGATTCACACGATCCGAACATCAGTGAGCCTAGAAGCATTAGTATAATGACTTTAGCTAGTCGCATGCGTAGTTTCCTCCAAGTGTATTCACTCCTCGATTGACTCCTGCTCCAGCCCCAGCAATTGTCCATCCTAACCTTCCAGAAACCGGAGAGATCCTGAGCTGATCGACATCGATTCTGTTGTGGATAAAGCATGTTGTTCAATTACTTCCAATACTGTTGTGTTTACCTTCACAATTATTTCAGGTGTCTCTTAATTCTCGCGTAATTCCCAAAAGCCAAGCCCATCATTCTCACCTGGGAAGTAGCATTTTTATGCTTTGAGTATATCCGGGCGTCACAAGTCGGACGATATACATGCCGGTGGGTGCTTCCCTTCCATCCGAAGTGTTTCCATCCCAAATGACATGGTGCATACTTGGATCTAGAAGTCCTTTTTTCAGCTGCATCACTTCTCGAACTAGTAGATCATAAACAATTAGAGCTACCTGCAACCTCTGCCTTAGGGAAAATGTGATGGTGGTGGAGGCGTTGAATGGGTTCGGATAATTCTGAGATAGCATCATCTGATGTAAGGACTGGGATTCAGGTACCGCCACGGGGTCAGTGTATGTCAGGATATAATCTCCTCCAGGTACCGTGAAGTAAAGACTTTTGCCTTCTTCAGTGGCTGATACTCCTGTCAACTCAAGGTCATTCCCTGCGACGGTCCAGGTTCCGGGCTGCAGACCGCAAACCAGGACTTTAACCGTGTCCAATCCCGGAATGGTCAGTCCGACCTGTCCGGCAAGATCCTAGCTCTTACACATTATTAAACCTGCGGAATGGCAGGCTAATGCGCCGTGTCAATGACGCCCATCCAAGTCATTTCTAGTTTTCAGAATAACTCACAACCAGCTCGTCTTCCACAAAAGCATTACCTTTCCTGGCGAGTGCACGTAGATGATTTTCACCGGGATTGAAGACCACATCCCAACGGAATACATATTGATTCTTCTTTTCTCCCAATGATCTCCCGTTCAGGAATAACTCCACAGCCTCGCCATTACTGTAGACCCGAAGTTGCCTGGATTCACCCTCAGCTCCCGGATAGTGAGTCCTGGTGTGGGAAACAATGTATACTATCGGTTCATCAGACCACTGGCTCTGGTAAAAGTAGTAGGAGTCCTTCGGTCTGCGCGCCATATCACACAGGCCCTTCTGGTTCACACGCGGTATGTTGCCGATCTTAACGAAAGAGCCGAAATCGAACATATTCCAGACGGCCCCGCCAGCGATCCAGGGACGCTTGTTGATGGCGTCCAGGTAATGCTCGTGAAAGTCAAGCTGGTATTCCTCACTGAAATCGAAGGGGATGGGATTGTCCACATGGTAGCCACGCTTGGCACCAACTCCGTACTCACTGATGATAATGTTCCAGTCAGGATGCGCACAGTGCTCTTCATCCATGACCGGTCCGAAATCTTCCATCGTACCTTCATACCATCCGTAGTAGCGGTTGCGGCCGATGACATCGGTGATGTCCGCGAGCGCTACATCCTTGAAGTGATTATGGGCTTGCACCGTCAGGCGGGTGGGTTCCTCCTGGTGGGCCAAATCATTCAATTCCCGGAGGAGCGCCATTATTACGGGCACCTGCTCCTTGTTGGCGAAGCCCATCGCTGACTCATTGGTGATTCCCCATAGGATAATAGAGGGATGATTGCGGTCGCGCCGGATCATCTCACGGAGCATCTGTTTGGTATTCTCTGCGAAGGCCTCGCCCCCGACGGAATTAACCAGGGGGACCTCTTCCCATACCAGCAGTCCCAGGCGGTCACAGGCATCGAGGACCGCCGGGTCCTGGGGATAGTGGGCCAGGCGGATAAAATTTGCTCCCATATCCTTAATGATTTGGATGTCTTGAATCAGCAATGAATCAGGGACGGCCCAGCCCAATCCTTGGTAATCCTGATGCTTGTTCACACCCCTCAGTTTTAAGGACTTACCATTAAGAGAAAAACCCTCATTCGAATCAAATGAATACCAGCGAAATCCAAAGGGAGTCTCAATCTCATCCACAGGTTGGTCATCTAGAAGGACAGTGGAATACACAGAATACAGAACAGGATTATCAGGGCTCCATAGTTTTGGATGTTGAACGGCAGGAGTCATCTGCTGAAACTGATAGGAAAGTCCTGGTTCAATATCCTTGCTGCTCTTCGCCGTAGCCTCGATCTCCCCATTCGGATTCACCACGTTAGTGATTAAGGTGATCATCTTGTTCGTTTTGGCATCATTCCTCACCTCGGTCTGAATCATGACTTTCGCGGCTGATTGGTCAATTCCCGGTGAAGTGATGAAAACATCCACGATATATGCTCTATCGGTAATCACGAGCCTGACATCCCGGTAGAGTCCGCCATACATGATATAATCCGCTGTGTGTGGTGGAATATCATAATCATAGGAGTTATCCACCCGTACGGCAAGCAGGTTCCCCTTCTTCCCGAATCGTACATGATCTGTGACATCGAATGAAAATCCGGTATACCCCCCGATGTGCTTACCTATATAATGGTTATTTACCCAGACCTCAGCCGTTTGGTTGGCACCTTCAAATTCCAGGAAGACTCTTCTCCCGTTAGCCGCAGGATTAAGCGTAAAGTGTTGCCGGTACCAGCCCGGTCCGCGATAGTAAGCGTGATATTCTTCATAGCCATCGAAGATATTTCGTGTATCCAATACATCTGATGCGTTCCAGCAGTGGGGAATAGAAACAGGTGTCCAATGCTCATCATTCAATCCTTCCCGCCAGCCATCCGCTACGTCCTGCCTGATGAACTTCCAATCCGGATTGAGATTGATCTCACGTCTGGGTATGTCCGCGGCACGAATATACAGGGGCCGAAATTCCTCCGACATATTCAGTACACTCAACAGATGCCCTTCTCCCGCGCCGAGATGATATGTCACTCTTCGCTTTTCTCCCCAGAGAGCCTTGGTTAATAAGAGCTCAGCTTCGATCTCTTTCTCAGAGGCGATAAAGATGACTAGCTCCTTTTCAATGACATTCTCTGTGTAAAAAGCCAGAGTGAATACATTGGACTGAATCAGATCACTCACGTCGCGCTGGAATTCCCTGCGTCGATAGGGAGTGTACACTGCTTCGTCCGTGTAGAGCCACCCATCGTAGAAGAAATAGCTCAGTGTTGACTCACCGTAGGGCAGATCCTTCGCCGCCATCCAGGTCCAACCACTCTTGAGTTGCGGACTGACAACCAATCCTTCATCAGTGGTGAAGACTCCAAATACTTCACCGGGCTCTACCTGACCCCGCTCTAACTCAAGGTTCAAGGCCATGTCAGGAGTGAAATATTTTGCGGATGCAGCGGGCACTCCGTTGGAATCCGTTCTTGAACATCCATTAAAAGCAGCGAGAAGAGTAACCAAGGTAATAAGAACCATGAATCTTATCTTCATCATTAAACCTCGAAATACTTATGAGTTTTTAGTCCATATATGGCACCATGATAATACATATTTAGTCAAAATCCACAAGATTATAGCGCGCTTTCCCGCCCCTTATCTCAACGGCAACACGATTTCCATTGAGAATCACATTTGGTGCATTGGCTATGGCGCGCTCAAAGACAATGATATAGTCACCATTAATTTCCACAAAATCTCCCGCGAATGAAATAACTGGAAGAAGCCCCTGTACTTGCACGAGTTTGATATCGCCAAATTTGAGATACGAACCACTGACCACGTGGTATGCCCTGACAATGCCATCCTCATCAGTACGGATCAATGCCATTTGAGCATCCTTCTCAATATCACCCTGAACGGCTGGTTTCCCTGCCTGATCATGCTCGCAAAAGCAGTCATTTCCGGCTAAGGTGGTGATCTGTAGCTCCACGATCCCCCGTCCATCACCATTCTCAGCCTCGCGGCTGGCAATGCTTATCTCGATCATCTCCATTGTGAACGGACAGATTACCGTGGGCCGGATCACTAAGCGCATCAGTTGCACCGGAAGTTTCGCAGAACTAGGGGGGCTGAGACGGGGGACACCTCATTTTTTAATATTTGAGTGCTAAAGCAATATGAATCGATTGATTCTTTAGCAAGAACTATTATCCCTCACGGGCGGGATGCCCCTTGTTCAGGCCCGATCCTTGCGGCCCAGCCGCCGCCCGGGGCCATCCGGATGGTCAACTTGTCGCTGCGATCCACTGATCTAACCTCCTTTTTATAATCATTCCCGTAGCGGTCGGCGTTTACACCATCTCTAAAGATCTCCATTGCATAACTACCTTCACCAAGGAAAGAGAGGTCGACTTCGAGCTCCCGCGCTGTCCAGTCGGTCATGGCCCCCAAGTACCATTCGATTCCAGACCGCCGGGCGACCAGCACGTAATCCGAGACCCGAGCCTCCAGCACCCGGGTCTCATCCCAGACTGTTGGCACTTTGGCCAAAAACTCGAGGCATTCACTCTCCGCCAGATAATGCGAAGGACTATCGCACAGCATCTGGAGAGGGCTTTCGTACACCACGTACATTGCCAGCTGGTGGCAGCGCGTCCCCTGGCTCATCGGCCGCTCGAAGATCGCCTTGAAATTATTCTTCTGCGCGTTGACCATAGCTCCAGGTGTATAGTCCATGGGACCTGCCAGCATCCGGGTGAAAGGAATGATCAGATCGTGTTCCGGGGTGACATTCTCAGACCACTTGCAGTGCTCGAGCCCCAGCACCCCTTCACGTGTCAGGACATTGGGATAGGCTCTCCTCAGGCCGGTCGGCTTATAGGCGCCGTGAAAATCCAAAAGAAACTGCCGTTTGGCTGCCTCCTGCGCAATCTTGTGATAGTAATTCACCATCCACTGATCGTCTCGTTGCATGAAATCCACTTTAAGGCCTTTGACACCCCATTTTTCAAACTGGTCCAGGGCCTCCTCCAGCTGGTCGTCCAGGGTCTTCCAGATCACCCAGAGGATGATCCCAACATTCTTTTTGCGAGCATGGTCCAGGATTTCTTCCATAGCAATGTTCGGGTTTAGTCTCAGCAGGTCTCCTAGCACATACCAGCCTTCATCCAGGATAACGTATTCGATTCCGTGGTCGCCTGCGAAGTCGATATAATATTTATAGGTCTCGGTGTTGACTCCGGCCTTGAAGTCCACTCCAGAGATATTGAGGGCATTCCACCAGTCCCAGGCGACTTTGCCCGGCTTGATCCAGGACGGATCCTTGAGCTGGAGCGGTTTGGCCAGTTTAAAAACCAGCTGGCTTTCAAGCAGGTCACGGTCCTTTTCGGCTATTAATAGCGCCCGCCAGGGAAATGATCGTCGACCTGGTGTCTTCGCTATATAATCCGCCCTCTTGGTCACCCGCAGGTCACGGTCGCGGTCCAGCTCCTCCACCAGAGCAGCGGCTGGAAACAGGCCGGCCAGGGACGGCCCATTCGTCCCTCTAAGATAAAGCCCCGGGTAATCTTCAAGGTCTGCTTCCATGATCGCAACCTTCGGACCACCTTCAATATCAACCAACGTTGGCGGGTAACACATCTTATCCCCCGGGATTTCACTCAGTGGGATGTATTCATAGCGCCTTTCCTGATGGGTAAAAAAGCTCGGTTCGGTGGCAAAATAAACCCTGTGATCACCGGGGAAGTTGAAGCGGACTTCCTCATCCAGGACTTCGATATCCCCGTCGAACTCGGTCAAAAACCTGTAAGCAATCCCATCATCATATGCGCGGAAGGTTAATCCGTATCCGCCTTTAAAAAGCAGGGATATCTCCTCGAAACGATCCAACACCTCCCGGCTCTTTACTCGCAGAACGGGGTACAGTACCTGGTCAACCGAACGCTTCTTGACATCCCGGACCACTGGGTTTATCCCCAGCTTTGCTCGGTTACGAACGGTCATTGAAACCGGGGAGGGTGATATGATCTTCGAAGATTTATGAAAAACTGAGAAGGTAGTCTTATTGTTCACCTCGACTTTGAGGGTGATCTCTTTATCCGGAGAATGAATAATGTAATCCTTAGCGGACAACAATCCTTGGTTAAGTAGGAGCATGATGCATAGCAGAAAAGTACTTCTCCAGGGTCTCATGACGTCTTGTCCCTCCTGAATATCAGCTTATTTGTTGTTGTACGTCAACAGAGTTTTCTGCAACACTATGGCAGAAACTAAGTGAAACACGTTACCATTACAAAGGCTTGTCTATGCCTCATCTGAAGCCTCATGGGCTTAATTTGCACCCGTCCTATCGCATCGAAATATACCATGTCAATTATCATGACTCTATTGAAGTAAGCTGTCATGCGTAGATTGTCGAAGCCGGAGCCTTGTCCTGAGTCCGCCAGCTGGCCGATCGAATGATTACCGAAGCCTGCTGTTGCTCAAATGATCCGAAGGGTCATCCTGAACCTGCCGAAGGATCTCCCACCCTGGCCTTCGCAACCTCCATGGACGGTGGGAGAGCAGAAAGGGAATCGACGTAGACTGAACGGGGTTACATGCCTACAAGTATCATTCTCCCACGCCAGGTTTGTAAATTGACACTGCAAACCATATCGGAGGAGGCAAACCTATGCATGCAATGACCAGAGCTAATCTGGAGGCAGCTTTTGCCGGTGAGAGCCAGGCGCACATGAAATACGCTATTTTCGCTGACAAGGCAGAGCGTGAAGGCTACCCCGAGGTAGCCCGCCTATTCCGGGCCATCTCTTTTGCCGAGAAAGTTCATGCCACCAACCACCTGCGGGAACTGGGCGGCATCAGCAATACCGCCGCTAACCTGGAGGTAGCAATTGCCGGCGAGAATTATGAGAACACCGAGATGTACCCGGCTTTTGACGCCGTGGCCAGGCTTCAGCAGGAAAAGGGCGCCATCCGCAGCATTCACTATGCCCTGGAGGCCGAAAAAATCCATGAAGCCATGTACATCGAGACCAGAGATTCGGTCGCATCAGGCAAGGACATCAAGCCTGCCCCTGTTTTTATCTGTCCTGTGTGCGGCCACACGGTCATCGGTGAAGCCCCGGACAAGTGCCCCATCTGCGGTGTACCCAAAGACAAGTATCACCAATTCTGATTGGTGATGAATCGAGCTGTATGAGACCTCAATTCCGAGTTTGTTATCAGAACTGTCGGAGGGAACGATAATGAATGAGGACCGATGGAAAGCAAGGAAAGTGGTAATAGTAGGTGCGGGCGCGGTAGGGTCTACTTTTGCCTACGCGCTGGCTCAAAATGGTCTGGCTGATGAAATCGTCCTGATAGACCGTAATCGTGAGCTCATGGAGGGACAAGTGCTCGATCTTGCGCATGGTTTGCCCTTTTTCCCTCCAGTTCAGATTTCCGTAGGAGAGATAAGTGATTACACGGATGCGCAGGTGGTGGTGATTGCTGCTGGTGCTAAACAAGCCCCGGGTGAATCCCGCCTGAGCCTTCTTCAAAGAAATGCGGTAATTATCGAGGGTATTGTTGATGACATCGTGAGTCATAATTCACCAGCCGTAATGGTTGTGGTGAGTAATCCCGTTGATGTCCTCACCTATATCGCCCTTAAGAGATCAGGCTGGAGGAGGGGTCGGGTCATCGGATCGGGTACCGTATTGGATAGCGCCCGCTTCCGCTATTTATTGAGCCGGCACTGCGATATAGATGTACATAACACTCATGCCTACATTCTCGGCGAACACGGTGATAGTGAGTTTGCTGCCTGGTCTTTAACTAACCTGGCCGGCATGCCCATCGAAGATTATTGCCCGGTCTGTCGCAAATGCACTGATTGGGACCGGGAACGCAATGAAATCGTTAAAACAGTAAGGGACTCTGCCTATCACATCATTGACTACAAAGGGGCAACCTACTTCGCTATTGGCCTGGCACTCGTTCGAATTGTGGGGGCAATCCTGCGCAATCGCAGGAGTGTGCTTACCGTCTCAACCCTCCTCGATGGTGAATATGGTCTGAGAGATGTGTGTTTGAGTGTGCCGAGTATTGTATCCCAGGAAGGTGTCGAGCAGGTTGTTGAGGCCAATCTATCATCAAAAGAGCTGGAAGCCTTGTCTCAGTCCGCCTCCATCTTGCGTGGTGCAATAGCGGAGTTACGCCGGGGCCTGTAGTCTGGGAGCAATCGATCAGGCCGCTCAGTCCCCTCCGGCATCTACATCGCCCGATTAGTGACCAAGGATTACAGCAAGTCCATCAAGATGCTATTATTGAAATAGCGCATAGACAGTCCCGCTGAAAGCGGGGGCACCTGCGGGGCCAGAGGCGGGGCTTTTTTGGTTGTGCATTACAAGGGAAGACAGACGACGCGCCTCTGCAGCGGCAATGGGAGCTCCGGTCACTAGATGTCAGCCTCGAAGATAATATGGAAGGCATTGCAAAAAAATGGCAACAATACGGGAAGGGATCGCCGCTTCTGTATCGTGCAGCAATTCTAAGTAACTATATTTTCTTGACACCGCCGGGTAATGCCGGTATCTTTGAAATGCGTAATTCCCGATATCTTTCTGTGTTGAGGTGCTAATAAGGTGAACAGCAGAAGCCTGATACTTCTTATAGCCCTTTCTTTGCTGCTGTCTTCGTGCGGCAAGAATCCGGCAGAGCCACCGGATGAGAATGGTGGTGACGATGGCAACGGAGCTACGCCTGGCCTCCCCTCACCAGCGATTGACAGCTACCCCAGCTGGAGTCCGGATGGCCAGACCATCGCGTTCTACCATCATGGGGTTGTATATGATCCTGTATCAGACCTGGGGGAGTCTACTGACCCAGACTCGGAGGGCATATGGTTTATCGCGCCGGATGGCAGCGATAAGCGGATGTTCCTAAAGGGAGCACGCTTACCTGCCTGGGGACCACCGGGAGAATGGCTGGCGTTTGTGGCCGGAACTCAAATTTTCAAGATAAAGGTTAATGGTGACAGCCTTACCCAACTAACCTTTGAAGGGAGGAACTTCTTCCCTACCTGGAGTCCTGATGGGAAATGGATTACATATGACTCAAATACCGACAGTCCAAATGGTATGTATTTTATATGGAAAATGATGATGGATGGTTCAGGGAAAAGGTGTATTGCTTTCGACCCAGAAAAGGGGGAAATCAGGCAACCTCATTGGTCTCTAGAAGACGGAGAGATTGTGCACATCCGCTATGGGTATGCTGCGAGTGGTGAGCCTGAAATATTCACTATGGATACTGCCGGAGCCTCCATTCTACAATGTACTCATTTAAATGCGTGGAGCATATCCCCGAAATTTTCTTATGATGGCGCTAAAATTGCCTTTGCATCTAGTTCAGGAATATGGATTATGGATCGCACTGGCGAAAATAAAATACAATTGACCTCAAATGGAGGCATAGAACCCTTCTGGTCCCCTGACGGAAAACATATTGTGTACGTGGGACCTGAACAAACCCTATGGATTATGGACGCCGACGGCGGCAACAAAAGACAGCTGACGTTCAGGCCCAAACCCGTTTAAGTATGAACCTCTCAAGGCATAATTACAGAATAGATCAATACACCAGACCTGTGCCACTGAATTATACTTAGCAACATTAAGCTACTACAATAACTATGAACCAACCTAGGGAGGGAAAGAAAATGAAACAGTTAAAACCAGTTTCACTGGTAGTAGGACTGTGTATGCTCATATTATCGGCTGGGATTGCCCAAGAACCGATATTTGAGCGGGAAATCATTGTCATGTTCAGACCAGGTGTTATTGAACTCTCACCGGGAGTCATTGAGGCGAAACTATCGGAAGTCGCCATAACCATTCCTGCAATAAAGAACGCTCTGGAAAGGAGAAACGTAGAGGCTGTTTTAAAGGTTTTTCCCGACTTCGAGCTTGATGACACATTAGGCATATCAAGAACGGGGGAGAGAGTCAAA
>JBGVTM010000245.1 GCA_041862535.1 Candidatus Neomarinimicrobiota bacterium
GCCCTGGTGCACGTATTTTTCGCCGAGCGGGCTGGCAGGGCCGAGCTCAAGGCTGAACCCCAGCCGGTGCGGCAGGTGGGGATCCTGGGTGGCGGACTCATGGGTTCCGGCATCGCGACCGTTTGCCTGGACAAGGGCTATACCGTGCGGCAGAAGGATTTGGACTGCGACGCCCTGGCCAAATCACGGGCCTACATCCAGCGCTATTTCGATGGCCGGGTGAAGAGGCACATCGTTTCTTGGCGGGAGGCTGGCTTGCTCCTGACCCACTACAGCGCCGCCACTGATTACAGCGGCTTCCGGCAGGCACAGGTGATTATTGAGGCGGTCTTCGAGGAGCTGGGACTGAAGCGGGCGCTGGTGGCGGACCTGGAGGGGCTGGTGTCGCCGGAGACGGTTATCGCCACCAACACCTCGTCCATACCGATTGCAAAGATCGCCGAAGGGGCCCAGCATCCGGAGCGCATCATCGGCATGCATTTCTTCTCACCGGTGGAAAAGATGCCGCTGCTGGAGGTTATCACCTCTGCTTATACAAATGAGCAGACTCTGGCTACCGCCGTGGGTCTGGGTCGGAAGCTGGGCAAGACGGTGATCGTGGTGAAAGACAGCCCCGGTTTCTTCGTCAACCGCATTCTCACCCCTTACCTGAACGAGGCTTTCAAGCTGCTGGAGGATGGCATCGCAGTAGATGCGCTGGACCGGTACGCCCGGCGGATGGGCTTCCCGGTCGGGCCCGGCACCCTGCTGGATGAGGTGGGGCTGGACGTGGCGGGCAAAGTTGCCGGTGTCATGGCGGCCTTTATCGGCGAGCGCCTGGAGATGAGCGATCATAACCGGCGCTTTACCGAGGACAACCGCCTGGGACGCAAGAACGGCCGGGGGTTTTACACCTACGAAGGCGGCAAGAAGGGCCAGGTGGACAGGTCGGTCTACCGGCTATTCGAGAATCCCCGACGGCGAACTATCCCTTATGAAGAAGTGCGCGAGCGCCTGCTGGCAAGCATCCTCAACGAGGCGGCCTATGCCCTGGAGGAGGGGGTAATCGCTAATGCCTCGGTGGGGGATACAGGGGCCATCTACGGCTTCGGTTTTCCGCCCTTCCTGGGTGGGCCGTACTGGGCCCTGGATCAGATCGGGCTAGCGGCCTTTGTCGATCAGCTGCGCCGGCTCGCAGATCGTCACGGTGGCCGGTTTACGCCGGCGCTGGATCTGGTCAGGCGGGCCGAGGCGGGAGTGAGGTATCACGCTGGGGCATAACCCGTCGGGCTCCTCTCTCAGGTGGTGTTAGGATAGGTTACCTTTACTTGAAGTAATAATTCAAAGTGAAGCTGGTGTAAGTTGTCCCCAGGCCGACCTCAGCCTCGGTTACCCACTCTTCCCTCCAGTCCACAGTTCCGTCGTAGCTATCCTCGTCCTCACCCTCATCTTTGAAACTGGTGGTGAAAATTCTCATACCATACTCTCCACCGATGGAGAAGTGGTCGCTGAAGTGATATTCTGCGCCGAAGCCCAGAGCCACGCTCACAAAGTCCAGAACGTCGTTAATTCTCTCCTGGTCCTCTTTTGAGAGTTCTTCCTCCCATCCATCAAAGTCGGAGATTGATCCATCAGGGGAATAATAGGTCCGCTCGCCTTTAGATTTACCCTTAATGGATGGAATGGTCATCTGAGCCTCTGCAAGTAGATACAGGCTACTGGGTAGATTTTTCAGGTACAATCGTGCACCGATATGGGGCATGATCAACTGTGCCGAGCCTTCAAAGCTCTCCGAGTATTCACGATACTTGTAGAGACGATCGGTCTGCCAATCGCGTTCGTAGGCGGTTGACTCCTCATCAAAACTGGCGGATATAGTGAGGATATCCAGACCACCTAGGGCCGCCAAGGGCCCAAATTTCATGCCAATGGAAGTCCCAGTGCTTGGTGATCCACTTTTGAATGATGCAAAGACGCCACTCTGGGCATAAAGCAAAGGCCCGAGTAGAAGACTTGCTATTAGAGTGGATAGTGCTTTTCTCATGTTAACCTCCTGATGGAAAAATATCGATCTGGCAACATATAAGATAACGATTTTATTTAACTGAGCTGGAACTATTATTTCCAAAAATTATGCTGAACCATTTGTTGCGATTATCATTTGCCTGGTAAGAGGCAATCCGCGGGTTTCAGTGGATTGACGCCAGCAGTTGAGACTATATAGATTTAGTAAAGATGCCTGCGCGATAGCTGGTT
>JBGVTM010000246.1 GCA_041862535.1 Candidatus Neomarinimicrobiota bacterium
AGATGAAAAAAACCGGCCAGTCCACCATGAATTTTCTTCAGGTTAGTGTGGTGCCGGATGCAACCGCACTCGGGGATGCCTATACTGCGTTGGGGCAGGGCATCCGCAGTGTATTCTACAATCCGGCTGGTCTGGCGGAAATGACTGATAAATTTGAGTTTTTCCTGTCCAATACTAAATGGATTGCGGATATCCAATATATCGCTAACGGCATCGCCTGGAACCTGAAAAACTATGGAGCCATCGGATTAAGTTTGGTGCATGTCAATTACGGCGATATCATAGGGACGCGGCTGATCTCGGCTGCTGAGATAGCTACGGATGAAACCGGGTATGTCGAAACCGGCATGGTCGATAACGTTGGTGCGTATGCTTTCGGATTGACCTATGCGCGCAATATCTCAACGCTTTTCAAATTCGGCCTGTCTCTCCGGTACGTGAACCAGCAATTGGGACAGAGTAACCTGGCTTCGGGTTTGAAGGATAATGAGCATCAGCTGATGGTTTATGATTTGGGTGTTAAGTATTACACACCTATCGAGAGTTTCCGCTTTGCCATGTCGATTCGCAATTTCGGCAACGCGGTGAAATACGAGGAGATCACAACCCAGCTGCCGATGATTTTTGCTGTCGGGGGGGTCATTGATGTGATGAATGTCCTCAACCCGGTCCACGGCGAGAACAACTCCTTGTTAGTGTCGATGGAGTTCACTCACCCCAATAACTATACTGAACGCTTACATATGGGTCTGGAATATACCCTGAACAATATGATCTCTCTAAGAGGAGGGTATGTTACCAACCATGATGTGAAAGGATGGTCGGGTGGATTCGGCATCCAATATAATCTTATGGGGATCACAGCGCATATCAGCTACTCCTATTCAAACATGGCTGTATTTGCGGATGTTAACCGCTTTGCACTCACCTTCACGTTTTAGTGCTTCAGCGTCTCTTCTTCGATAACCTCACAGATGCAATCCGCTGAGGGTAGGATGCAGTAGGCAGGTTTATGATCACCCAAACAAATTTGAGATCAAAGAAAGAGAAGAAATGATACAACGAGCTCATAAAACCACCGTACTGGTGGTTACCATAGTATCTTTATTCAGTTCAGTTGGTGGTGGTAAGGAGGACCTGGCTCGCTATACCAGCGATCTATCCTTTGATATGCCGCCGGTAACGATACCCTCCTTTCCTTCCCATGTTGAGAATATTGTCGATTACGGAGCCGTTGGTGACGGACATACCATGAACTCGGAGGCCATTAATAGCACACTTGAAGCGTGTGCGGCTGCCGGTGGTGGGACCGTCAATATCCCACCGGGATTATGGCTCACCGGCCCGATCCGATTGCAGAGCAATGTCAATCTGCACCTGGAAAAAGGTGCCGTGCTGCAGTTCAGCTCCCGCTTTGAGGACTATTCCCTGATCAGGAGTACCTGGGAGGGACGGGAGGAGGTGCGGTGTATCGCACCAATTTTCGGCCTGGAACTGGAAAATATCGGCATCACAGGAGATGGGATCATCGATGGAGCTGGCGAAGCCTGGCGGCCGGTGAAGAAATTCAAAACCACCGATCAACAGTGGCAACAGCTGCGCGCTTCAGGCGGTGTCATCAGTAAAGATGGTCGTGTCTGGTGGCCTTCTGAGCAAGCACTGAAGGGGGCTCAAATCGTCGAACGGTTGAACAACCGGAAAAACAGCGCTATCCAGGACTATGCCGCAGCTCGCGAGTATCTGCGACCGGTACTGGTAAATCTGGTGAAATGCCGTAACGTGCTACTCGATGGCCCCACCTTTCAGAATTCTCCCGCCTGGAATATTCATCCCCTTATGTGCGAGAATATGGTCATCCGCAACATCACGGTGCTCAATCCGTGGTTCGCCCAGAACGGCGATGGAATCGATCTGGAATCCTGCCGCAATGTTGTGGTTTACAACTGCAGTTTCGATGTGGGTGATGATGCCATCTGCCTGAAGTCGGGTAGAAACGAATATGGCCGGCGACGGGGAAAGCCCAGTGAGAATATCGCGATTGCCGATTGCATCGTGTATCACGGGCACGGAGGTTTCACCATCGGCAGCGAGATGTCGGGCGGCGTTCGCAATATTGATGTGCGCCGATGCACCTTTTTAGGGACCGACGTGGGATTACGATTCAAAAGTACCCGCGGGCGCGGCGGGATCGTGGAGAATATCTTTATCCGCGATATCTATATGAAAGCTATCCCGACCGAGGCGATTCGTTTTAATATGTATTATGACAGTCAGCCCCCGATCCCGGAATTGAATTCAGACAAACTGTTGGTCTATAAAGAACGGCCGGAAGTCGCTGTTAGCGAAGAAACACCAAGTTTTCGAAATATCCATATCGAGAATATCACCTGCCGTGGTGCTGACCGGGCAATATTATTACAGGGATTACCTGAAATGGCTATCAGCGACATCGTACTGAACAACATCGTCATTTCTGCCAAGAATGGTCTCGTTTGCGTGGATGCGGATGGAGTTTCACTCAACAACGTGAAAATTATGTCGGAAGAAACGCCTGTGATGAGTATTCTGAGCAGCCGGAATGTGTCGCTTGAGGGCGTGTTCGTACCTGAAGACACCCGTCCTTTTATGGTCATCGATGGGCAAAAATCCGCCAACATTCGGCTTACCGGCCTGACTGATTCCATCGAGGATTTACTCAGCATCGGGAAACAGGTGCCCGCAGATGCGGTAATCCTTGATTAATCGGCAGCTGGGGACAGAAGGCTACCGGAACAGGAGAAGATCCCATGAGAAATCGTTTGATATATCTCTATCTTATTCTAAACCTGTTACTACTCCACTGTACCCAGAGGGGAAGTATCCCCCGTGATATCGTTGAAGCTTATCCCGAAGCAGTCACCGTACAGGTTAAGAATACGGCTGGATTCTCGCACACGGATGGATCTTTTTCGCTGAGCGTTGACGATCTGAAGGTGCTGGACTCGCGCTTCAATCCCCATGCCTTTGTGGTTTTCTAGGACGGGATTGAACTTGCCAGCCAGGGGAACGACCTGGATCGGGATGGTATGGTGGATCAGGTAATGTGCCTTGCTGATTTCGAGCCTGGAGAAACGAAAAAGCTCACTATCAGGTTTGCGCCATCGGGCGAGAAACAGCGCACCTACACCCAAAGAGCCTATGGTGAGCTGTCCCGCAAAATCGGGCGGCGTTTCGAGAAGCAAAAGTACCTGGGCGGCGCCTTTACCAATGTAAAGTACCTGCGTGTGCCGCCAGAGCATACTGATCACTCCACGTATATCCGCTATGAAGGTCCGGGCTGGGAATCGGA
This sequence comes from Candidatus Neomarinimicrobiota bacterium, assembly GCA_041862535.1. Classification (NCBI taxonomy): domain Bacteria; kingdom Pseudomonadati; phylum Fidelibacterota; species Fidelibacterota bacterium. The sequence goes on from JBGVTM010000246.1 coordinate 3,329, forward strand.
CAAGGTGGGCTACCGCTTCTATCTGGACTGGCGCAATGCCATCGATATCTTCGGGAAAAAGGTGGCCGGGATGGTGCTCCCGAATGTCGGCCAGGACGGTTTCGATTCCTACCATGAGATGTCCAAGTGGGGGATGGATATCCTGCAGGTGGGTGAGTCTCTCGGGATTGGATCGATCGGGATGTGGGTAGGTGATACGGCTGAGCGCGTGGCGAAGACGGACAGTATCACCTGCGCCGTCGTTGCGGATGGTCCAATACAGGCATTGATCCGCACCCAGTATTACGGCTGGTCGGTTAAGGGGATGAAGTACAACCTGGTTTCCGAGCTGTCCATCGCTGCGGGGCAGCGTGCTTCGCGGCATGACCTCAGCTTCCGGCCTGATCCTGAGAATCTATGTACCGGAATCGTCAAGCACCCTGAGGGCAGACAGATCATCGATCCAGAAGAAAGTTCGGAATAGACCTATCTGGCCACGTATGGACGGCAGAGTCTAGCCGAGGATAACCTGGGAATGGCCGTCTTTTACCGGCGAGATAACCTGATCGAGTTGAAGGAGGACCAGCACAGCTTAGTAGCCATACTGCGGCCAAGAGATGGTAAAGTGACATTTTATTTTCTTGCCGCATGGGAAATGGAACGCGATGGTATTCATACCGAAGATGAGTTCATTGACTATCTTGGAATGCTCAGACGGGAATTGAGTGAGCCGATCGAGATCATTCCGTAGTACCCCACGACGGCTGTATCCGCGGTAGAGAGAGTTGGAAGGAGAAGTCGATGAAAGTCAGATACCTGGCGGATCAGGTACGTTATCAGAGCATGGCTACAGAGGAGCTGCGGGAGACGTTTCTGGTTGCGGAGCTTTTTCAACCGGATCAGGTCGTGCTGCATTATACCGGAACGGATCGCTGTGTCGTGGGGTCGGCAGTTCCCGGAAAGCAGACTCTGCGGTTGGAAGGAGGGCGGGAACTGGCTTCGGACTTCTTCACCCAGCGACGGGAAGTGGGTGTCATGCAAGACAATGAGGAAGACTTCACCGCCTGTCTGGGCTTTGAAGTTGAAGGAGTGGATGAAGGTCTCACAAATCTTGAAATTGCAGGCTTCAAGCAAATGATCGAAACTGCCGTGGAGCACTATCCCAACTTCAAGACCATCGCTACCACCCTGCGGAAAGTGAAAACAGCCACTGTTAATGACTGGGGAGCTATTTGCTGGATGAATGGTAATTTCCATGAGGCTATTCACCGTCCTGATCTTGAAATCATGAACCGTGCGAGTGGCGGGGATAGCTTCGCTTCCGGATTTATTTATGGCTTGATGGAACTGCAGGATCCTGCCCAAGCGGTAAACTACGGTGCAGCTCTTGGCGCCTTGGCCATGACCACCCCAGGTGATACTTCCATGTTACGCACAAGGAGGTAGAGAAGATCGTGAGCGGGCAAGGAGCCAGGGTTGTACGTTAGCGGACTATTCTAGAAGGCCACGCTCAGCAAATAGACATATCTCCAATCACACTCACCGCAAATCAGAGATAATCTTCTGAATATCAGTAGAAAAGTGCCGGTAATCTGGTGATTACAAGGAGTTTTGTAGCGGCTTTTACTACATTTATCCACTTCGATTATTAATCGTCAGCGTTTGGCCCGCAGCTACTACCAAGCGATAAATCCTTATCACAGTTCATGATTCTGGTGAGAGGGACTCCTATGCACATTCCAGGCGTCATAAACGTATACAGAATATACGCTTAGAAACATTAGTATTCCTTGATACGCTGCCAGTTCGTATGCTAAGATACGCGCAGGCTATGGGGATCGCCATTGTCATACCAACCTTTTGCCGGAAGTCCGCCGCCACATCTGAGGTCATCATAGCCTGTTGCTCCCAGGGCGGGATTCCGGCGTACCTGCCTCAGGAGATTATCTCATGGCAACTTTAGTGCGGTATCCTGGCGGTGCACGGAATAAGGGAAATAACAATCGACATGGTAGATTCTACGCGCGGATTTATATCCGTGGTGAAAACACCGAAGGTAAGTCGAAACTCATACCGCTGAAGACTGAAGATGCCAAAGTGGCTGCATTACGATTTCAAAAAGTGCTCCAGGTTGAAGAAACCATTAAAGCTGGGGTAGGGTACACCTTCCCCTGGATGAACGGAAGCCTCACCACAGTCAAGCGAACCACCTTAGAGGAGGCAGTTTCGGACTATATGAGCGCTAGGAAACTTGATGGATTGAGGAAGAAGACATTAGAGGTATATACCTTAGCTCTCCAGCACCTTATCGCGGTCGTTGGGGCTAGTAGACCGCTTGAGGAAATAACATCCGAAGGTCTGGGTGAGTTTAAACGAGCCTATCATGAGACACACTCAACTATGACAGTAAACATGAACCTGCGAGCTCTGAAGACTTACTTCCTTTGGGCCAAAGAAAATCGCCTGATCCAGACGGTTCCTAGGATCAAGGAAATCAAGCAAAGCCGCCCGCTACCCAAGTATCTCTCTAATGAGGAGTTATATCGCATCCAACAAGTGGCCACGCCCTTCTTGGCTGATGTATTTTGGTTTTACCGCGAGACCGGTTGCCACTTCCATGAACCATTTAATGCTCTTCCAAAGGGAAGGCACCTGTTGGTGCCTACAGAGTTCGCCAAGGCCCAGGAAGAATGTCAGATTCCCCTCAATCCTGATCTACTCATGATCTACAATAAGTTGGTCGCTGAAAGTCATAGGCCAGACTATTATTCGAAGGCATTCAAAAAGATCGTAACCCAACTCGGCTTCACAGATCACCGCTTCCACGATCTCCGGTACACCTTCGGTGTTCGTACTTGGCTGCAGACCGGTGATATCATGCTGGTCAGCAACCTCATGGGGCACCGCAACATCGAAACGACTATGATCTATACCCGCTTTCTGTCAACTCGGTTAGTTGAGGATTTCCCTGACCTAGCTGCTTATGTGAGCGAATATTCAAAAGGACGGGCGAAACTGTTAGGTATAAGCCGGTTGGTTTCGGACTAAGTCTGCTGCTTGATGCCTCAGATCATCATAAATGGTCTTCATGCATTGGTGTGATGTATCAATTCCATCGCAATCGCACGACTTCACCTAAAACTCAAAGCTCTATTGACTAATCATGATTCGTATACACACTTGCGTATACAGTTACGTCGGTCATTTGTGGTTGTTTGGGGTTCCGGCATGAAAATCAGCAAGGAGGTGCTGATACGAGTAATGCCGACGGGAGATACTCTTCCGTCGGCAAAATCGGTGGTCGGGGCGACTGGATTTGAACCAGCGACC
>JBGVTM010000247.1 GCA_041862535.1 Candidatus Neomarinimicrobiota bacterium
AGGGTGATCCCCTGAGCGTCCTGCCGGAGGTGATCTTCGATACATCCTCCACCGCCCATCCGCTGGGGGGCTGCAACATGGCGGAGAGCCCGCAGGACGGGGTTACCGATTACTCAGGGAAAATTCACGGCTACGACAACCTCTATGTGGTTGACGGCTCCCTGGTGGCGGCTAACCTGGGAGTGAATCCCAGCCTGACCATCACGGCCCTGGCCGAATACATCATGGCCCAGTTCCCGGCGAAGGGCGAGAAAACTCGCTGAACCCCCTGATATAGTCCGGACTGCGGGAACCGCTTATTTCACTGCTATAGTAGTAGAGCAGGCCAGCGTCCGTTTCCGGGTTCTCAGGTCTTCGCTGGAGAACTGGTTAAGGCAGGTATCGCGGACCGGCGTAGGCTTGGTCTGGTCCGGTCAAGGGTGGCTGTGCCAGATTTTGCTTGACTGGCTGCATTTTTTTTCATAAACTACTTTGCGATACAAAGAACATGTTACTGCAAACTAGAATAGCTCACCATTTTGGAGGTGTCTCATGCAAAGTGAAATGGATCTTAAAGCGCTGGAGCGCAAAGTCTACCTGGCCTACCACCAGGATGGCCTGCTGGATATAGCCCTCGGCCTGTTCATCCTGGCATTTGGACTGTTCATGATCTGGGAGATGCCCTGGCTGGCGGGAGCGTTGTATGCCTCCGGTGTAGCCGGTTATGCCGGTGCTAAAAAGGCCTTGACCGTCCCGCGGCTGGGGGTCGTCCACTTCAGCGAAGAGCGGCAATCCAGGCTCAGGCGTGAGACGGGGTTCTATATAGTCTTCTTCACCATTACCTGCCTTTTGGGAGTGGTCATGTTTATAGTGGCCGCTTCCGGTGGGATTCAAAAAACCCCCTGGCTACGGCACCTCTTCGAGCATTTCCGCCTGTGGCCTATCGGCCTCATCGGCGTGGTCGCGCTGGCGGCCCTGGCCTACTGGAAGCAGCTCAACCGCTATTACGCATATGCAGTGTTGATCTTGTGCGCTGTCTTTATCGGCCCGATGCTGGCGATCCCGCATCCGGCGTATCTGATCACTGTGGGTGGCGTCATCATGGCCGCAGGGCTGGTGGTGCTGGTCCGTTTCCTGCGGGCCTATCCGCGCGCGGATCTTCCTGTGACCGGGAGGGGAAGCCATGCCGGATAACACGTCGTTTACGAATATCGATCTGGAAGCACTCGAGCGCGGTGTCTGGCAATCCACGTTTCAGGATGGTCTGTGGGATCTTTTCATCGGTGTCTTCGCACTGGGATTCGCCGTCACTCCCTTGATCAACGACGTGCTGCACTCCGACTTCTGGAGTACCTTTAGTTACCTACCTGTAAATCTAGGGGCGCTGCTATTGCTTTTTCTGGGTAAGCGCTATATCACTGCACCCCGTATAGGTCGGGTGCGATACCGATCAGCCCGGAGGCGCAGATTGACAGCGCTGTCATTGATCAACGTCGTCATCTTTCTTATTGGTGGCGTTGTAGGAGCGATCGCCGCAGTTGGAGGTCGGTCGTCCATGACCGCGATTCATCCCTATTTTTTCGGATTGGTAATCCTGGCTGTTTTCAGCCTCTGTGCCTATCTGCTGAATGTGCAACGCTTCTATATCTACGGCATCCTGTTGGTCACCCCGCTTCTGATCGGTGAGGCTTCGTTTCTGAAAGGCTGGAAGGTCATAGCTTTCCATCACGGTTTTCCGGTCACCTTCGGGCTCTCGGCCTTAATCATCATTACTACAGGGATTACGCTGCTTGTCCGCTTTATAGAAGCGACGCCAGTTCCTGTTGAGGAGCCTATAGATGCCCCGCAATGAAGCCAGGAGCGCAGAGCTGCAATCCCTGACGGACATCGATAAGCTGGTGCACGAGCCGGCACGGCTGATGGTTCTGGCCTATCTGTACGTGGTGGAGAGCGCCGACTTCGTGTTCCTGATCCGCCAGACAGGGCTCACTTGGGGCAACCTCTCGTCGCACATCAGCAAGTTGGAGGCGGCTGGGTACGTGGAGGTCCAGAAGGAGTTTGTGGACAAGAAACCCCACACCATGCTGCGGATCACCGCTGCAGGGCGCCGTGCTTTCCAGGAATATCGGCGCACCATGCAGCAGGTGCTGGTAGACCTGCCGGGATGAGGAGTCACGGGAACGGCCATGCTCTTGACACCACCGTCGAGGACTGGTAACTTAAAAAGAAAGTGATTCGTCCGGCGTAGCTCAATGGTAGAGCGGGTGGCTGTTAACCACTAGGTTGGGGGTTCGAGTCCCTCCGCCGGAGCTTGTTCTTAACATACGTCCTACACTCCCCTTCACATGATCGCAGCTACATTGGGCAAACAGACAATCTAGATACCCGGCTCTCCAGGCATAACGCCGGACTTGTTAGGTCCACCAAGGCTTTCAGGCCATGGGAATTGCTTCATATTGAGAAATACTCATCAAGAGCTGAAGCGATGAGGCGTGAAAGGGAATTGAAGTCTCATAAAGGGAGAGATTGGATCAGGACTGAGTTGCTCAGTGGTAGAGTCCGGCCAGGCAACGGCCCGGCCCTTGACGGGCAGCGGCCGGATTAACCACTTGAGCGAGGCGAAATCCGGCTCTGACAGATAGGTTGGGGGTTCGAGTTGCAGTCCGGCAGTAGCCGGACGGAAACCCGGCCGGCGACGGGTCCCTCCGCCGGAGCGATGACTTATGTGTACGTCCTGAGGAGCAAGCCCACAGGACATTATTACATAGGCATATCCTCCAATCCCATCAAACGACTTCAACAACATAATTCCGGTCATAGCATTTCCACCAAGGCCTACGCTCCTTGGGATTTATTATGTGCTGTACCATATGATAGCCGGGAGGAAGCAGCTGCCGCTGAACAGAGATTAAAGGCCGCCAAAAGTCGCAGAGTAATCGAGAAGTATATCGCTCAATCGGTAGAGTCCCGGCGAATCTTGGATTCGCCGGGATAAACTCTGTGGCTGTCAATCAGCTTGGTTGTAGGTGAGTTTACCCCGATGAGTGCAACGAATCGGGGAGTCCCGGAGTTTACCCCGACCGAGCAGTAGCGAGCGTCGGGGCCGGAGCTCCGACGATATAGCAAGTTAAGTTCACGAACTTTTGCCCCTGATCTACCAGGGGCGTTTTTTTTCTAAAGATTAAACCCCGTAGAATGCGGGGGAATCCCGCCAACGG
>JBGVTM010000248.1 GCA_041862535.1 Candidatus Neomarinimicrobiota bacterium
ATACTTTCTATTCTGAGGGCCAGAACGTACCTGATACGGCCGCAGGGGTCTTTTCTGAGAAGTATAACAAGACCAGCATTGCCATCGCACTCGGGATTAATTACAGGTTATAAGACTCCCTAACGGCCCGGTCATTTTCATTCCGGCCGGTTACCGCTTGCCAAGTATCAGAAGCAGGGAGGGGAGGCCAGTTGGTCCTCCCCTTCTTTATTAGGTTAATTTGTTGTCTGCTATTTCTTTTCTACCGGCTGACGGAGGACCGTCTTGAGTCGTTCGGGATTGGTCCGTTGTGGGTCGCCCAGGTAGATCTCGTGATGCTTGCCCCTTGGCCTGTAGCCTTGCTGCTCAATAAAATCGTGTATTTTCTGAATGGTAGGCTCTTCGTCGGCGTAGGGGCCAATGTGCATGATCTGGGCCGATAAACCTTCATGGAAGGGCTCAAAGCGCATCTTAGCCAGAGCTGGTGGATTTTTCTTCTCCTGGAGCTGTCCCATAGCAATATCCACGATCTCCTGGGTGATGTGGTCTGGTTGCATGATCATGAGGGTCCACTGCCATTCGTCTTTGGCCTCCATGTCGAAGTCCCGACCATCAGCCATCCACCAGAGCCCTTCCAGTGCCATCACTGTATAATCCGGTCCAAGGCCCTGCTTCTTCAAGCCAAACTTGACTCCATAGGACACCCCATACAGGGCTTCAACGGCATCCTGAAAAGCCTGGGAGATATTGGGATCACCCCAGCCATCAACCATCAGGAAATTCATTTCGGGGACATCCACCAGCACTACTTTCCTGGCGGAGGGCCGGTAGAGGTGCTTGAGTTCTTTCTTAAGGTCGATTTTAGGCATGACAACTCCCGATATTATATAGACAGGCGACAAGATAGGGTCTGGAAGCGATTTTTTCAAGGGCCAAGACAAGGTCGAGGCCGGTGACTTCAGCGATAGGGTAGCTGGGCTATATGCATGTTGCGAATACCGCGTCTTACGTAGAAGTCCCGCACCAGCGGCGACCAGCGGAAAGCGGCCTCTTTCAGGATAATGTAAAACTCCCGGACGATCGCACCGGCGTGGCTGTCATAATAGCGACTGGCGAAGTCGTGGTAGACTGTGCTCAGCTCCGGGCGCAGGGCTCCCTCCTGGTCGAACACAGGTGAGAGGCGCAGCCCGGTGAGAAAGGTGCTCAGGTAGAGCTGGTAGTAGTTGTTGGCGTGGTCAGCCACGACCGCCCCGGGATATTCATTCAGGTAGCGCTCCCACCGAATGACCCGTTCACCCACCTCCCGGAAGGGGATCAGTAAACTATCGCTGTCGGAGAAGCCCACTGCCAGCTCTTCCAGGCGCAGGGCCAGGTACGCCCGAACGCCCTCAGAGACGTAGGGTGAAAAATGCCGATAGAGGTAATCGGGCTGCTGGTCAATATAGTATAACCGCCCGAAGGTATACAGGTCCAGCCCGTTGCGGCGCAGGCTTTCGATGTAGCCCTTGATTTCCGGACTCTGCCGGGCCTCCTCGTCGTGAAACCTGGAGATGAACCCGTAGTCCTCCCAGATCATGTCGTTATGGTGGCTGATGGTGGCGAAAAGGAAGGTCATGAAGGCCTTGCAGGCCGAGTCCCGTTCCGCTTCGGTGAGCCCTGTCAGGTGGGACTTGAAGTACCGCACCCCGGCGCTGATGGAATCGAAGTCCTCCTTGTCCAGGGCGTCCAGGTAGCGGGTGTAGGCGATGAGGGGGGAGGTAGTATCATGGGTGGTAAAAATTTGAATGCTATTTAAGACAATAATGATGAGAACGAAGAATGGCATAGGTACATCTTAAACATCAGCATTAAGGAAGGCCAGTGAAAGGAGAAGAGATCCCTTATTTTGCTCTGGGCATCATTGCATCATTCGACAGGCTCGATATCGCCCTTCCTTAATCATGCATTCTGGCGTAAATTCCCCTTCGATAGTCTGCCATGATGTCAGGTCTTAGAGGAATCAGATGGATTTTCAGCTAGTCACGGATATGCAGCCCCAGGGTGACCAGCCCGAGGCCATCGCCCAGCTGGTGCAGGGTCTTCTCGACGGGCAGAAGCACCAGACGCTGCTGGGCGTGACCGGCAGCGGCAAGACCTTCACCATGGCCCACGTCATCGAGGCGCTCCAGCGCCCCACCCTCATTTTGTCACATAACAAAACCCTGGCGGCCCAGCTGTACGGTGAGTTCAGGAGCCTGTTCCCCCATAACGCCGTGGAATACTTCATCAGCTATTACGACTACTACCAGCCCGAGGCCTACCTGCCGGTGAGTGACCTGTATATCGAGAAGGACTCTTCGATCAACGAGGATATCGACCGGCTGCGCCTGAAGGCCACCTCGGCCCTGATCGAGCGCCGGGACGTCATTGTGGTGGCCAGCGTCAGCTGCATCTACGGCATCGGCTCACCCGAGGAATACGAGAGAAGTGTGGTAACCATTGAAGTGGGCCAGGAATTCGACCGCCGGGAACTCCTGAAGCGGCTGGTGGACATCTACTACCTGCGTAACGACCTGGTACTTGAGCCGACCAACTTCCGGGTGCGCGGGGACGTGATGGAGATTTTCCCGACGTACCTGAACCATGCTGTGCGCATCGAGGTCTTCGGCGACCAGGTGGATCGTATTCTTACCTTTGACACCCGCACCGGCGAGATCGTCGGCCCGGAGGAGGGGCTGGAGCGCATCAGCATCTACCCCGCCAAGCACTTCATCACCTCGCAGGACGTGATCCGCCGGGCAGTAGATGAGATTCGGGCCGAGCTCACCGCCCGCCTGCAGTGGTTCCGTGACGAGGGCAAGCTGCTGGAGGCGCAACGCCTGGAGCAGCGCACCAACTACGATATCGAGATGCTATTGGAGGTGGGGTACTGCAACGGCATCGAGAACTATTCCCGCATCCTGGATGGCCGCAAGCCGGGTGAGCGGCCCCATACCCTGATGGACTTCTTCCCGGAAGACTTCCTGGTGTTTATTGACGAGTCTCATGCGACTATCCCCCAGATAAGGGCAATGTATAATGGCGACCGCTCCCGCAAGGAAGTGCTGGTAGAGTACGGTTTCCGCCTGCACTCAGCCCTGGACAACCGCCCCATGAAGTTTCATGAATTCGAGGGCAAGCTGAACCAG
>JBGVTM010000249.1 GCA_041862535.1 Candidatus Neomarinimicrobiota bacterium
CGACCTGGTCGTTGGCGCCGACACCATCGTTATCCTTGGCAAGGAGGTCATGGGTAAGCCGACTGACCTCGACGATGCCCGACGTATGCTGCAAACTCTCTCCGGGCAAACCCATCTGGTGAAAACCGCCGTTGCCCTGGTCTCCCTCGCTCCGGAACACCGCTCCGGCTTTGTCGAAACCACCGAAGTCACCTTCCATCACTTGGAACAAGATGATATCGAGCGCTATCTCACCATCGACCCGCCCCTGGATAAAGCCGGTGCTTACGGCATCCAGGACTGGAGTGGGGTGTTCGTGCAAAAAGTGGTCGGTTGCTACCATAATGTGGTGGGTTTCCCCCTGGCGCGGTTCCACAAACACTTACGGGACAGGGGTTTGTGGCCGCAACTCCTGATGATAAAGCACTTGTAACCATTATTGGGGTTGACGTAAAATAAACTTTATGGATCAGGCAGAAACCTTTTACCACGAGCTTAAACAACTTCGCATCGCTCAGGGCATCAGCCTGGAGGACATCTCTGTTAAGACCAGGATCAACATCCGTTTCCTGGAAGCGCTGGAACAGGGCCAGTTCGATGTGTTGCCCAAAACCTATGTGCGCCTGTTCCTGCGGAGCTATTGCCAGGGGATTGGCGTAAACGAAGAGGAAGCCCTCAAGCAGCTCGAAGACTACCTGGGCGAGCAAGACGAGCGGTATTCCACTGCCTTAGAGGACCTGAGCGCCGCGACTACAAGTTCGCCTCGTCCAGAAAGCACCCTGGATGTGGAAGTTCGGGGCCCGGCCAGGTTGCGCCGCGATCTGATCGCCGGCACGGCCATTTTCCTCTTCCTGATACTAATCACTTTCTTCGCCAGACGCATCTACCAGGGGCAAACCCCAGCGGAAATCCCCTCCACCTCCACTACTGCGAAGGATCTTACCGACCAACCGATCCAAACCACTGAACCGCCCCAGCCAAGTGCTCCCCTACTCAATGCTACGAAATCCACTCCTACCGCAGAGACCCCTCATCCAGCGACCACACCACCTCCACCGAGAAGGTCAACCCCGGTGGTACCCGAGGAATCAGCGGTGGAACTACCCGATGATCTCTTCGCTGAGGATCGGATTGTCGCCCACCACATGCAGCGCATCCGCCTGACTCCGCCTGTACGACTCACCCTTAGGGCCCGGGATAACGTGGTTATCCAGCCGATGATTAAAGGCCAGCGTGAGCCTACACTTAACCTTACCGTCGCCGATGCCCGCATGTGGACTGTCCAGGAAGATCTGATCCTGCGTACCAACGCCATCGAGAACCTCCGCGGCGACCTGAACGGAATCCCTATCGAGCTGGGCCAAGCCAGTGGAATCGGGATATTGAGGGTTACCCCCACCGGCGAATACGAAGTCTACGCCTACGCCGACACCACCCGATAGCCCCCGGTAGCAGGGTAACATCCATTCACCTTTCCCAACCCTCTATCAAGGCGGGTTGCCGAAAATCTCTCCTGCTAAAAGCCAAACCTACCCTGCAGTTCTCCTGAATAGACCTTAGCCTGACAAATTGGCCGATCACTCATCCGGGCATAGAAAGACGCCCATGCCGATATACAACACCAACACCTGGCACCGATTACCCCCACTTTTTGTGCATTAAAGAGAATAGCCCACAATATATACTACACCTTGAAAATAGTGTTCCCCCATTCTCCCATTTCTCTTGACATTGGCGGGTAAAAACTAATACGTTTGTGGGTAAAAGTGGGTAGATTTCCCATAAATTATTGACCGCTAGTGAGCGTTGTCGGCTTATTAACGGATAACAATACCGTGACATAACACTCAGGCTTGTGACTTGGAAACGATAGGCAATTCATTTACCGGCAATTACAGCTATACCCTTGATGACAAGGGGCGGATCAACATCCCAGCCAAGATGCGGAAGGTGCTAAAACCGGCTAACGACCGGACTTTTGTGGCCACCCGGGGGGCTGACCCCTGCATCATCCTTTACCCGCTGGAGGTCTGGAAAATAATCGAGGAAAAACTGATCAACCTCAATAAAGGACGCGCCATCAGCCGCCACTTTGCCCGGAACTTCGTCCGTTACGCCGAAGCGGTGCAGTACGATCACCAGGGTCGCGTCGCTCTACCAGCCGAACTGATTAAATACGCTGGCATTAACAAAGGGATCGAAATTGTCGGCATGATCGATCGAATCGAAATCTGGGATAAGGAGCGGCTCAGGGAATTCGAAAAACAATTTGCTGATCGCCAGGACGAGCTGGAAGCAATCGCCAATGAGATCAATTTCTAGGCCCCATGAACGCCTTGGCCCAGGAGTCCGGGCACGTCCCGGTGATGGTGAACGAGGTCCTGGACTGGCTTATCACTACGACCGGTGGGTGGTATGTAGACGGCACCATCGGAACCGGCGGGCACACGACTGCCATCCTTTCCCGATTGTCACCGGATGGGAAGGTATTGGGTATTGATCTGGATGCCGAAGCTCTGGCCATTGCCCGGGACCGACTTACCCTGGACTCGTCGCGGGTGGTTTTGCGCCAGGGTTCTTACGCCCAGGCTCACCTCTTCCTACAGGAACTCCAGGTGAGAGATTGTCAGGGTATACTGCTCGATCTCGGCCTGTCCAGTTTCGCTCTCGAAAACAGCGGTCGGGGGTTCACTTTTCAAACTGATGAGCCGTTAGACATGCGTTTTGATACCACCCACGGTCGGCCCCTGCACCAGGTATTACCCCGCCTGGCCCCCGCGACCTTGTCCGATATCCTCACTCGCTATGGGGAAGAGCGCCGTTCCCGGACCATCGCCGCTGCCATCCATCGTGAAGCCGTTGCCGGCCGATTGACATCCTCCGGCGCACTGGCGGAGGCGGTGCGTACCGGCGCCCAGGGTGCCCAGATTACCAAAACGCTGGCCAGGGTCTTCCAGGCTCTGCGGATATTTATAAACGACGAACTGAATACGCTCCAGACCGCCCTGGAGCGCCTGAGCGGCATCCTGGAACCAGGCCGAAGGACGGTCATTATTACTTACCACTCCCTTGAAGACCGACTGGTGAAGCAGTTCTTCGCCCGGGAATCGAAGGACTGTCTTTGCCCGCCGCAACTCCCCCAGTGTGTCTGCGGACACAGCGCTTCGTTCAGCATACTTACTCGTAAGCCGATTACACCTTCATCGGAAGAGCAGCACCGAAATCCCCGCAGCAGGTCGGCGAAATTGCGCGCCGTGGAGCGGCTCTGATGGCTGGGGTACGCCGCCAGGTTCAGTCTCCTGCCCGTAGACGATCACGCCACAGCTCCGGTCCCTCTTTTGCAGTCTTTTTCTTCTGGACCTTCTTTCTGGTCAGCGCAGCCATCGCTTACCTCTGGATCTATAATCAGACTGACGTAATAGCGGCGGACTTAGGGGAAAAGCAACAGTTGATCCTGGAATTGGAGAACACTAACCGTGAGCTGCAAGTATCGATTGATCAGCTGGCGCAGATCGACCGGATCACCAGGATCGCCCGCACCCAGCTGGAGATGGTCGTCCCCCCCGCTGAATCACTGATCGTGTATCTATCAGAGGCCAACCCGTGACGCGCTTATATCTCCAACATCGGCCACGGGTCATCCTGGTAAATTTCCTGGTGACGGCCCTCCTTCTAACGGTGGTAGTAAAGCTCTTCTATGTCCAAATCCTTAATCACAATGCTTACCGGTCCAAGGCCCATCAACAAAGCACTGAGGTGGTAGTTCTACCCGCCGTTCGGGGCAACATCGAAGACCGTAACGGTGAACCCCTCACCTCCAACATCATTCATTATTCCTTTGCTGTCGATCCCCAGGTAGTGGAACACATCGATTCCCTGATCAACCTGTTTGCCCGCACTTTCAACCGCTCCCCAGCCTACTACCAGAAGCGATTGACAACCGACCGGTCCTTCGTCTGGCTGGAACGGAATATCCCCCACCACCGGTGCGAAGGCATCCTCGGTTTCCAGGCCCCCGGCTTAATCGTTCAACAGGAGGTACGACGGCGTTACCCTTATTCCCATCTCACTGCCCCGTTAGTGGGGTTTACCGATGTGGATGGCAAAGGAATTGCCGGGCTTGAGTTGGAATATGACACGTTCCTTCGCGGCGAAAACGGATGGCAGGTATTAAGACGCAACGCGAAGGGACGTGTCATTCCTCATATCGGGGACGAGAGTCGGCCGCCCCACAACGGTGCCCGGCTTCAACTAACTGTTGATATTGACTATCAGTCCATTTTCCAGGAAGAAATGGCCCAGGCTTACAAACGCCTGGAACCTGAGGCTATTCATGGGATTCTCATGGATCCCTGGACCGGTGAGATCCTGGCTCTGGCCCAGTACCCCAGCTTCGATCCCGGCCGCCCCTGGGCCAGTCCCGCCGCCAACCAGCGCCTGCGAGCTATTACCGACATGTACGAACCCGGCTCCACCCTCAAGGTGGTTACCGCTACCGCCGCCCTAGATGCCGGCTATCATTCCCCCCTGGATGAATTCGACTGCGAAGGTGGCGAATTCACCTACCATAACTTTCTGATCAGAGACGCCTTCCCTCGTAACATCCTGACCCTCTCAGAAGTCATCGCTCACTCCAGTAACATCGGTATCATCAAAATTGCCGAAGAGATCGGTCCCAGCCTCCTTTACAAGTACGGCTGTCGGTACGGGCTGGGGGCTCGTACTGGAATTCGCTTACCCGCCGAGTCGCCGGGTATCTTCCGTGAACTTGGGGAGTGGAGCGCTGTGTCCAACGGTGAAATCGCCATGGGCCAGGAAATCGGCGTCACTACGCTCCAGCTGGCCCTCATCTATAGTGCCATCGCCAACGGCGGTTTGCTCATGCGCCCCTTCCTCGTCACCCAAATCCAGAATCCCACCGGAAAAGCTCTCGTTACGAACCACCCGCAAGTCATTCGACGGGTGGCGTCACCAGCCACCATGCAGCAGCTGTGCCGGATACTATACAATGCGGTTGAGAATGGCACCGGAAACGAGGCCCGCCTGCCCGGCTACACCCTCGCCGGAAAAACCGGCACCGCCCAAAAGTATCTCAACGGCAAATACTCTAGAAGGGAATTTGTGGCTACTTTTGCCGCCATGTTTCCCGTCGACCGCCCGCGTATAGTCTGTGTTGTGGCCATCGACAGCCCACAATACGGAAGGCACTTTGGCGGTGAAGCAGCAGCACCCATCGTCCGTAATGTACTCAAGCGCATTTTAAACCTGGACGACGATTTCTACGTGCCACCCCAGCCCGCTCCACTCGCCGAACGCAAAACTTTCACCCCGTACCTGATGGCCACCGCCGGTCACGTCTCCTCGGTCTCCAATCCCGGATTAGTCCCTGATTTCCAGGGCTTCAGTCTCCGCAAGGCCCTGCAGCTCGCACAACGCGCCGGAGTACGACTGCAAGTGGAAGGCTCGGGCCAGGTGGTGGAGCAGTCCTTAAAGCCAGGGACGCTGGTGGGCCATGATCAAGTTTGCGTCATCACGCTTGCTCCTGAAAGATACGCCCGGTGATGCCCCTCCAGCAGATCATGGATGGAATCAACTTCATGGCTCCCCTGCCAGACCTGGATATCGCCGGCCTGACTCATGACTCCCGGCAGGTGGCACCTGGCTGTCTGTTCGTGGCCCTTCCCGGCCTTCACGTTCAGGGAACCGCTTTCATTACGGAGGCCTTTCACAACGGGGCCAGGGCCGTCGCCGGACCAGCTCCCCGCCCTGATTCGGTGAAGGAACCCTATATTGCCTTGAGCGATCCCCTGGCAGCCTATTCCCGCATGGCGGCCAACTTTTATCAGCACCCAAGCAAACGCGTCCTGGTAATAGGCATCACCGGCACGAATGGAAAAACGACCACTGCCGAAGTGATGGCAGCCATCCTCCATGCCCACGAGATTCCGGCCGCCATCGTCGGCACGTTGGGTCTCCGCTATGAGCAGACAAGCGCATCCACCGGGTTCACCACCCCTGAAGCCAATCAGATCCACAAGATCTTTGCTGAACTCCGCGACCGAAAGATCCAGGGGGTGGTAATGGAGGTCTCTTCCCACGCACTGAAACAGCGGCGGGTGGATGATGTGGATTTTGACATAGCGGTCTTCACCAATTTCTCCCAGGATCACCTCGATTATCATACCGACATGGACGATTACCTGGCGGCCAAGCTGCGCCTGTTTGGACTCCTACCGGCTGGCCGCCCGGCCGTGGTTAACCTGGACGATCCCTGCAGCCAGCAGTTCATCCAGGCTGCCCCGGCTCTGGTGATCACTTATGGCCTGGGGAAAGAATCCGACCTGCAGGTGGTTGAAATGGGGCTCAGCTTGGATGTGACGGTGGCCAACCTGGTCTATCGGGATCAGGCTTTCTCGATCGAGAGCTCCCTGGTGGGGCAATACAACCTGGAAAATCTGTTGGCCGCCTCCGCCACCGCCCTCGTGCTGGATATACCGCCCTCAATAATTCAAGCCGGCATCGCCGCCGTGACAGCGGTACCCGGCCGGCTGGAGCGCATCCCATCCGCGACCCCGGGGAAAATCTTCATCGACTATGCCCATACACCCGATGCCTATGCGCAGCTGCTCGGTACCATGCGACAGCTGGCACCCAGAAAGACAGAGATCATCACCCTCTTCGGCTGTGGTGGTGACCGGGATCGAGCCAAGCGCCCACTCATGGCCAACCAGGCCGAGATATACTCGGACCGGCTGGTGATCACCTCCGACAATCCCCGGACCGAGAACCTGGAGCAGATCATCACGGATATTCTGGCCGGGCTGAGCCGGAAGAAACACGTGGTCATCGCCAATCGGAAAGAAGCCTTGCTCCATGCTCTGACGACCATGACTGACGACTCGATCCTTATGATCCTTGGCAAGGGCCGGGAGGATTACGAAATCATCGGGACCGAAAAGGTCTACCATAACGATGTAGAAATCGTCGAGACCTATGAGCCATGAGAATTGAACTTGCTGAACCTGCCGGGCTGACCCGGTTGCTGCGCGAACGCTACGGCCGAGCAGAGCTCCCCGAAATCAAGGGGATTAGCATCGACTCCCGTATAGCCCGGGCCGGTGACATGTTTGTGCCCATCGTTGGCAACCGCTTCGATGGTCACGACTTCGCCCTCGAGGCCGTGCAGGCCGGCGCAATAGCCATGATGGTCGAACGAAATCTCCCGGCCCTACCCCCCGGTATAGCTGTTATCCTTGTGCCCGACAATGTCCGGGAGCTGGGTGAGCTGGCTAAAGCTTGGCGCGAAAAATACACGCAAACCGTCGTGGCCATCACCGGATCGAATGGCAAAACCACCACCAAAAATCTGGTAGTGGATGTACTCGCTAAAAAATTCAGGGTATTGGGCACGGAAAGCAGCTATAACAGCACCATCGGTCTACCCCTGACGCTTCTGCGTCTGGGCCGGGAAATCGAGCTCGTGGTCCTGGAGCTGGGTTCAAACCATCCCGGTGAGATTGCTTACCTGGCCCGCCTCGCCCAGCCAGATGTCGGCCTGATTACGAATGTTAGCGAAACGCACGTGGCCCACCTGCAGGACAAGAAAGGGGTCATCCACGAAAAGGAAGCCCTGTTCAAGGCCCTGCCGCCGGATGGCACCGCCGTAGTTAACCTGGACGACGCCGCTGTGGCCCTTATGGAAACCCCTGCCCGGCGTTACACCTATGGCTTCGACCAACCTGCCGATGTAGTTGGACGATATGACGACAAGGAAACCGGCGGAAAGCTGATCGTCGGCACTGACCTGCACATAAGGCTCCCCCAGGCCGGGACGCACCTGGCTCAAAATGCCCTGGCGGCAACTGCAGTGGGAACACTATTCGGGCTCCCCGGTGAGTCGATCAAGGATGCCATCGAGGGATTCAGGCTGCCGCCGGGCCGCGGAGAGACATTCCGGTTCAATGGCGTTACCGTGATTGACGACTCCTACAATGCCAATCTGGTCTCCACCCTGGCCGGCTTGGAGACCCTGCTCGGAACTACATCAAAGGGGCGGCGTATTGCAGTGATCGGCGACATGCTCGAACTGGGTCGCTTTTCAGAGGAACATCACCGGCGGGTAGGTGAGTTTGCCGCTGCTCGCGG
>JBGVTM010000250.1 GCA_041862535.1 Candidatus Neomarinimicrobiota bacterium
TCCCTACCGGCTCCAGATCGGTGAGAAGCAGGTCCATACCGGGAGATAGCACCTGTACCAGTGCCTGTCCCAATTGCCCCCGGGCCCCGGTGATAAATACCCTGGCAGACACCTAAAGCTTCGCTCCCTGCGACTTGAACAGCTCCAGCCGCTCCTGCAGTTCCGGCTCGTCCAAGGCCAGAATCTCAACCGCCAGAACAGCGGCATTAATCGCGCCGGCCTTCCCCACACTCATAGTGGCCACCGGCACGCCTTTGGGCATCTGCACCGTTGCGAGCAGGGCATCCAGCCCGTCAGCCAGACCGCCTGGCAGGGGCACACCGATCACCGGTAGGGTGGTATGGGCCTTAATCGTGCCTGCCAGGTGAGCCGCCATACCGGCACCGGCAATCAGAACGCCGAAGCCATTGTCTCTGGCCGAGGCAGCAAACCGGGCCACCTGGTCGGGATGGCGATGGGCGGAGAGGACATGCACCTCATAAGGCACCTGGAAATGGTCAAGGTATGGCAGTGACTCCTCCATAAGCGGCCGATCGGTCTCACTCCCCAGGAGAATGGCTACCTTTTTCAATGCAAATCCCCCCTCACGTCAATCTGTCGCGCTGAGAACCGACCCTGGCCGGGGCTGGTTTTTCAAAAGTATGAAAAGTACGACTCATTACTTCCTGTTGTCGGATAAGCAGCGCTTTGGACCCACCGGGATTAAAGACCATTCCGGTGACAAAATAGATGCGATTCTGCTCCCGGTCCCGGAAGACATAGGTGAAGAAGGGCCCGCCAGCGATTTCCTGGCGGTGCGCCCATACACCCCTCAAAATGAAAAGGGTGTGGCCGTTTTGATCGCCCAGCTCCGTACTGCGGAAGAAAGAATCAATATAAACGCTGGTGAAGAGCGAATCGGCAATATACTCCATGCGCTGCCAGGACCATTCGGGTCTGATGGTCACTGTATCGGCCTGGTCCATCCAGTGCACGGACAGCCAGCGGTAGGGAAAGCCCCGTCCTAACCAGACGAAATTTTTCCGTGGCTGCTCCCTAATAGGCATGTAATCATGCTGGATGCGTAGTCGCCAGCCGTACTTATTTTCGAGTTCCCCGGCCAGCGTGCGCTTGTCGCGGCGCTTGTACATAGTCTGATACTGCCGCACCCGCAGCTGCTGCTCAAAGCGGTCAAAAATCCAGGCGCGCAGGCGGGACAATTCCTTCTGGGCATGGATAGCGTCCAGGGCCGTGAGTCCCATGAATATCTGTCCCCTTGCCAGATAGTCGCCGGCGACAAATATGGAATTCCCGCCGTGCATAGCTGCGGTTACCCGCTCCGGGCCCAGAATTCGGCGGACAAGGATATCGCCCGTGGAGTCGGCCGGATTAGACAGCGAGGCGATCACCAGGTTTTTATAGCGTTTGAAGGTATCAAAGTCCATGGGTGTCGCCCAGATGATTTGAAAATAGGGCTCCGGGGCCGGGGTGGCCATGCTGCGGCCGAAAACGTCCAGCAACAAGGGTTCTAATAAGGGGCGGTCCTCCTCCGAAACGAGGATCACCAACGTATCCTCCGCGCCGATAACCGACGGCTTATGATCGCATCGGATCAGCAATAGGCCTCCCACGAAAAGGGGGATCCAGAATCGAAACACCCGTCGAGTATTTGACAGGCTGGAGAATAATTTCATACCATCGAGTTCCTATGGATAGCCGTTACCATGCGCGCGCACCCGGGGAATGAGGCATAATTAACGGGACTGATTTTGCGTTGAATCGATCCATTTTTAAATCTTTAAGTTGTTATCCTTTATATGCCAGATACAGAGAAATTTCCCAGTATTTCTAATCCCAGGCTTTGGCGGACCGGTTTCTTATTCTTCAACCAGCAAAAAGTTGGCAAACCGCTTTTCGATCGATACATCACGCACTTTGATGCGCACTTCCTGCCCCAGCTGGAGCAGCCTGTGAAAACTGCGGCCCCGGAGGGCATAGAGCCGCTCATCGAAACTGTATTCGTCGTCCTCCAGCCAATCGATACTGATAAAGCCATCCACCAGGAACTCTCGAATCTGGACGAAGACTCCCTTCGGGATAACCCCTGATATGATGCCATCGAAAGTCTTGCCGATCCGGGTAGCCAGAAAGCGCAGTTCTTTCAGGCGTCGGTAAGCCCGCTCCGCCTCCAGCGCTACCAGTTCCCGTTCGGTGCACTGGTGGGCCGCTTTCTGAAGGGATTCCTCCGAAATGGTCCAGGGTGCTCTGGGGGCGGCCAGATGTTCCACTACCAGGCGGTGCACAACCAGGTCAGCATAGCGGCGAATGGGCGAGGTGAAGTGGGTGTACCTGGGGAAGGCCAGACCGAAATGCCCGCGGTTCGCGGCTGAGTAGACGGCTTTGGCCATGGAGCGCAAGGTGATGGTCTCAATCAGATCCCGGTAGGGGGAATCCTCCATCGCCAGCAAGAGATCGCGAACTTCCTTGCTGGTAACGTCGCGGGCGGGCAGTCCCGGCAGGTTCAAGCTCCTCAGCAGTGTGGACAGCTTTTCGATCTGCTCCGGCCCCGGCTCATCGTGTACGCGGTAGATGAAGGGCTGGTGGGGTTTGCCCTTCGGAATGCGCTCAGCCACCAGCCGATTGGCCAGTAGCATGCACTCCTCCACGATCCGGTGGCTATCGAGGCGCTGTGAGGGGTGGATCATATGGGGTACGCCATACTCGTCCAGTTTGAACAGGGGCTCCGGGATGTCAAAGTCAACGCTGCCCTGCTCCACGCGATCCCGGTAAAGCTGCCGGGTAAGTTCTTTAAGGGCGGAAAAGATGGGATACCATTCTACCGAACCGTCCGCGAGTATTTCATGAACCTCACTGTAGGTGAACCGGCGACGGCTGCGAATAACGGACCGGGAGAACCGGACATCATTTACCTCCGCTTTCTCGGTCAGGTTGATCAGCACCGACACAGCCATGCGATCCTCGTCCGGTTTCAGGGAGCAGAGATCGCTTGACAGTAAGTGGGGCAGCATAGGGACCACCCCTTCGGCAAAATAGGTGCTGTTCCCCCGCTGAAAGGCCTCTGCATCGGTGGCACTGCCCGGCGGTACAAATAGGGACACATCGGCGATATGAACTCCCAATTCCCAGGAACCATCCTTCTGCCGTTCCAGGGAGATCGCATCATCGAAATCTCTGGCGGTGGCGGGATCAATGGTAACGGTAGTGAGGGAGCGCAAGTCGAGCCGATCGACCCCGGGGCCGACAGCAATCTTCTCAGCCAGGCGTGCCACTTCCTCTTCCAGTTCGGGAGGGAAGTCGGGCTCAAGGTCGAACTGCCGCAGCACGAATTTGAAGTCGGTGAGGGGGTCCTCCGGGGAGCCGATGACCTCCTGCAGCTCGGCCTCGATGGGGCCCCAGCCGTCACCCCAATCCTTCACCTGAACGTAGACCAATGCGCCGATATTTTCTTCCCTCACGGCGGCCGGATTCAGGCGGATGGCCCGGTTAGCAAAGGGTTCCGATAAGGCCAGCTCATAGCCGCCAGGCACCCGCTCCACCGTTCCCACCAGGGATGAGCGCCCCCGCTTCAGGACCGCTGTTACCCGCCCTTTAGGGCCCCGCCCGAACTTTTGCCGGCGAAGTGCCACCCGCACCAGATCACCAGAGGCGGCACCACCCACATCCCGGCCCTCTACAAAAATATCGTCCATCCCTTCAACCGTAACAAACCCAAAACCCCGGTGGGTCAATTCCATAATCCCTTCCACTTCCTCCACCGGGCCGGTATAGGAGAGACGACCGCCCTGGTGGCGCGTGATCACTCCTTCCCGGACAAGACCATTCACCAGGCGGCGAAAAGCGGCATATTGATGTTCCTTCACACCCAGCCGCTGGGCCAGTTCCCTGCGTCGGTAGGTACGCCCCGGTCGGGATTTCAGGAAGTTCAGGACAGCATCGCTGGTCACGGCTGGCCACCCTCTACCAGAGATAAGAAATTTATGAGTCGCAGATGAATTTTTCCGGCGGCGAAATCATCCTCCCGGCTCCAGGCCAAGTCAATCTGGATCAGGTTCCGCCCGGCTTTGAGTACCATACCAAGGCCGGCGGCAGCCAGGTTATCAAAGCCCGCCAGACGGCCCAGGTCCATGAACAGGTGGAAGCGGGTAGCCAGACCGGTACGGTAGCGCAATTCTGTCCGGGAGACCAGGCCCCGCGGCGCCAGGAACTGGTCTTCACGATAGCCGCGGAGGGTGGTACTGCCGCCAAAGCGACCGAACTCAGCCAGCTGCGGATTAAATTTGTAGGCCGCCAGCCCCAATGCCTGAACCTCCTGGGCCAGAGTGAGACGTGAGAGGCTCAGCACCCCTGCTACGTTCATCTGTCCCTTGCCCAGGGCGGCCCTGGAATTCACTTCCCGGCCGGCTATCGTGCCCCCTTCCAGAGCCAGGTTTACCCGGTAGCCTCGGCTGGGATTGACCGGATGATCGAATGACTGGCGCTGGAGCGTGAGATTGACATTCTGCAGGCGGTAAGGCACTAATCCCTGATTTCGCCCGTGATCCGTAACCTGGAGGTCCCGCTTTCCCACCCCTACGGCCACACTCCAATCCTGGCCGGGCAAAGAGGTGAGCTGCAGCTTCAGGTCTCGTTGCAGGTACAGGGTGTCCTTCAGGTCCTGATAGAACATCAATTGAGCGCCTAGCGGCAGCAGCGGGAGGCGGGGCTCGGCGTAGATCAGATTAATCGTCTGGGTTACCGGACTCAGCCGACGCCAGTGAACGCGGAAATAGCGCAGGGTGCCCAGGAAGTTAGGCAAGTCCAAGGTTACCTCACCAACCACCTGCCCGGCCCCCACGCCCTGTTGATCGTAGGCCGCCAGCACCTGCACCGTTTTCCGGGATACATCCTCCAGGTTATAGATAATCCCATAACCCGATCCGTGTCCAAAATAGGACTTTCTTTGCACTTTCCAGGCGGGTTGGCCCGCACTCTGCAGGGAACTTCCCAGGCGAAAATCGGCATTCCGCAAGTAGGCGGCCAAGTTCGGCAACGGCGTGCCTTTATCATCCTGGACGACCAGCGTATCGGGCGGTGGTACAACGGCGTATCCATTGCTGTATCTCAATGTAAGCCTTTCTTCCGGGTGCCCACTCAAGACCACACTACCTAACAGGAGGGTTGTTCCCAGCCGCCCCTGCGAGCCGGCGTATGCCAGTCGATCGGTCAGGTAAGGGATGACTTCCTCCGCCGAGGATACGCGCACTGCCGTATCCGGCAGGATCACCTCCAGCTCCTGCCCGGTCAAGGGCAGGACCAGGCACCCTCCT
>JBGVTM010000251.1 GCA_041862535.1 Candidatus Neomarinimicrobiota bacterium
GGATGGCGATGGTCTTGCCATCGCTCTTGAAAATGTCCAGTACTGAGGACACGATATACCCTGCATCCCGCACGATAGCCGCCCCGGGTTCGATGAAAACCTCTAGTCCATGTTTGTTTCTTAGCAGATTGACAGCATCGTAAAATGGCTGCAGATCGGTAGCCTCATTGTATAGATATCCGCCTCCCAAGTTAATCCATTCCAGTGAGCTGAGCCATTTGGAAAGGTTTTGATCTAGATTCTCAATAGTTTGATAGAGCTGAAGAAAATCAACTGAATCTGTATTATTATGGATCAATATGCCAGTTATCCTTCCTATGAGGGGTGGCAAGCCATTACTTAGTAGTTCTGCAATCTCTTTAAGTGGTGTCCCAAGTTTTGATGATTGTCTGGAGGGATTATATCTGTCATCCTCTATAAAAGAGATTTGAGGATTTATTCGCAAGCCCACCTTGAGTTCGTCGCGAAGTAAGTCATTTAATCTCATCATTTGGCTTTGCGAATTAAAATATATTCGATCGATGCTTTGAAAAATCTCAGTAGCTTCTTCTCGGCGTATACCCGGGGCAGTGAAATGGATAGTTTTTTTCTTTCCCGCTAATTCTCGTGCAAGTTTTGCCTCGAATAATGAACTAGTCGAAAATCCGTCGATCCAGGGGAGCATTTTTATTAAACCGCTAGCTAATGAGAATGTTTTTAATGGATATAAAAGTAATGAACCACTCTCTCTGGTCAATGAGGCTACTCTATCAATGTCAGCTTTAAATCTACTTTCTAGGAGTACAAACGCAGGTGGTTTTACACCTGACATGAATTCTTCCATTGGGCTAATACCTAAATGAAATATCTCACGGATTATGAGAATAACTCTGCTAATTTGGCAAACGTATCCCGTCGCTCCTTTGTTACATAATAATCGAGTGCCTTTCTTGCTGCAATTGAAAATTTTACGCGTCCATCTCTTATTTCTTTCATAGTATTGGCAAGCTTTCTAAACTTTTCTTCATTCGGTTGTTCAGCCAGATCCATAACATACAATCGTAGCTTGTCCAGTACACTATCGTACATTTCCTTTCGAAATATTGGTAGATCTCTATCATTTAGTCCAAGAAGTTTAATTGACATATCGCCTTCTGGGCTTAATTGTTTTAACTGTCCAGACTCATATATATCGATATGATTACTTGGATCTTCAAACATGGGATTAATTAGCAGAGGTTCTTCTCTGGTTTCCTCGCCAGGTCGTGTGGCTCTGAAGTCTTTCACAGGGAAATAATTGCGCTTTCCGGTGGGTCTGTAGCTTACAGGATCTGTTCCTGATCTATTACATAGAGTGCATGAGGGGAGTAGATTGCGCCATTCATAAGCTAGCCAATAATAACCAGGATGATTCTGTTCATGTCCATTTATAGTTAACTTTATTTGTTTTCCATCAAGGCCGAAAATGGCACCTTTAGGTCTAAAATGTTCGATATCGACATGTTGATCTGCATAGATTTTTTGCTCACAGAAAATGCACTTCCCCCAGAATTGTCCTTTTGGGTTTGAATAATATTTCCGCTTTATACTTTGCTTCTCGCCTTTGTAAATCCGGCCTTTTATTTTTATTGGATTGCCTGCTTGATGAGATTGATTTAGAGCTTGCTGTTCAGCGTCGCACTCTGCGCGCCATTGTTGCCAGTCCTCGGCTCGTGGTTCGATGAATCTAATAAAGATCATAGTCTTTCAAGAGCTCACGTAACTGCCGTTTGGTTTCGTAGCTAATCGTCGTTGCTGTTATTTTCTCGAGGTTAGGTTTCTTACTAATGATCTCTCTTATAGATCTAGTTGTTTCTCTTTCTAGAGCAGTCTCTCCTGCGAATACATCCTCAAGAGATCTTTTTATTCTTATTAATTCTCTTTCCTCCTCTTTTGATCTTCTTTTCTCTAGAAGTTGAGAGTACCGTTGTATATCGCGTTTTATTGTGCTATCGCTGGCTGTAGCTAAGCCAAAAAGATATGATGTTAATACTTGGTCAGCTCTTTTTTTTCTCGGTGGAGGTTGCCTGTCAATGGCATGAACACTTCCGTCTTCTTGCGTAAGCAACACTAGACTACAATCCTTATCTTCCAATTCTGTAGTACCAATTGTGCACATCGGCGAGTGTGTTGTCGTAATAAGCTGTAAATGTGGAAATGTATTATGAAGTAGCCCCAATATACGCTGCTGCCATCTTGGATGAAGGTGCTGCTCGATCTCATCCAATAAAATGATCCCACGAATAGGCTTGTCCTTCTTCAACATGTTTGGATCATAGAACAGTAGCCATCCTAGGATGTCAACCATGAGAGCGATCATGGCTTGGTAGCCGTCAGCTAGTGCCCCAAGCGATTTCACACCCCAAGGGCCTTTAACAAATATACCTCGCTTTCTCATGTAATTAAGACGCACCGAGCCAAGAGGTAGCATTAATATCTCGTCTATCCGTCTAAGAAGATCCTTTATGCTAACATTTTCAGATTCTAAACGTCGAAGTATCAGCTCCGCATTTTGAAGAGGGGTATCGTAGTTAAATAGAGTATATACAGCGTCAGGTATCGTATATTCCGCATAATCCTTTGTGCCGTAAGTACGGCGTGCGGCGCCATATCCACAAACAAAAATGCTATCCCAGGGGAAGTCCTCTTCAGGGATTGTATTTTGTTCAATTAATGTATATCCGGATTCACCTCTGTGAAACGTAGTTGTTATTTTTGGCTTCTTGCTCCCTCCGTACTTGGCAAACTCTAATTCGATATAGCCATCTTTTTCCCCCTCACAAAGCCATTCGCCATAAAGGTCCCCAAGAAGCGTGTACGCACCGGAAAGATCGCACAATCCAAGTGCTATGCTACGTAATAATGTTGATTTGCCAACTCCATTATTACCGACAATTACTGTCCAGCTTGGCTTTAGAGCATAAGGATTTAATTCTATTGTAGTTTCTCTAAAACATCTTACGTTATGTAGTTTTATTCTCGAGATATAGAACATAGTCTTCAGGCTATCCTCTTGTGTCAGCTAAGGATCGAACAATCTCCATAGCTACTTCCCCGAACCTTCCCTCTCCTTTGTGTGGTTTGCATGCAGCTCCCCTTACACAAATGACATCAACACCCGTCGCCCAAAGCAGCATAAGATCTTCTTTTGAGAGACTCCCTGCGATCCAGGCCTCTTTACCCATGGAGTGGAGATCCATGACAAATTTGGTGATCTGTTCGGTTGAGTAGTAGTCGATGAGAGACATACCGATACCTTTGTCAAAAGTATCGATAAGGAGACCGTCACAATCAATTTCTTCAACCAGGTGGGGTCCGTCGACAAGGGGATCAAAGGAAATGGTAAATCTCTCTTCCGGAAAGACCGCCGGGTAGATCTTCTTGTACGGGAACCATTGTCGAACTGTGCGAACGATATTCCTCCCCAGGTAGGCCGCCACTTTAGAATCAAGGCCCGCCAAGCCGCATTTCACAAAATCGGCACCTGCCAGGGCTACACCTAGAGCTGCCTGGCAGGCGGTGCTGCGGATGTTCTGTTCCTCCCCGATGTTCGTAGAAACGGGGATGCTTTTGAATCCGTTTTCATCAAGCTTTTGCCGTAGCGCCTGAACGTTGAGAGGATAAGGGGTTCCAAGTGCCGAGCCAGGATATTCGACGTCAGCAATGTGGGCACCGCCCTGGGCGGCGGCAAGGGCTTCAATAGGGCCTCTAACACTGACTAGCAAGTGGCCCAAAAGACTCTCTTGTAAATGATGTTACTCCGTACGTAAAAATCTACATTAAAGACGCTATCGCAATAATAACAATAATTATATGGCATATCCAGTGCTGAGTTTACGGGGATTCAGTATAGGCATGCGGTGTTCGCGTACAACGGTCCTTGATAGTCTGCGCATAAGTCGCATGGCGCTGATGTCTCCTCATATTTCCCTCTCATCGGGAGAGAGGCTTGTCCTTAGTGCGTCTCTGGCGGACGAAGGAGCAAGAGCCTGTCCTGAGTCCTGATGTTACGTCGGGATCGAAGGGATGAGGGGTAATCAGGAAACCGCCCTCCGCGCCCCTTCGACAGACTCAGGGCAGACCTCTGCGGCCTCTTCGGCCCGGCCTTGACGGGTTCCTTTCTTTATGGCTGACGGGTCAATCAACACTCACCCCGTTCACTCCGTGAAGTCCCCTCTCTCAAGAGAGAGGGGATTTAGGGGTGAGTGCAGTATTTCGCGCATTTCGCGCACCAGGCGCATCAGGCGAACGACAAACCGCTGCAATACCCTTAGATTCCGGCACCATGACAATGGCTACAACAAATTACCCGGTTCACCGGCAGTGCCATGGCAAAATTCCGCACCCCGTGGTTGCCCTTACCGACGAGAACTTTTTTGAAAATGCTGAATTTTGTATGGATTTTGTTGAATTTTAGGGTGGCTTCCTTGCCCCGGTTTGGAGGCCGGTCAACAGGCGCCCTCTGCGTCCCTTCCTCTCATACTTACAGTCATCGCGAGCGTGGCGTGGCGATCTCAACATGTCTTCCCTGCTTTCTTGGCAGTTTGCTGCCTGCCTTTTTCCCATTCCCGTCTCAATCTTCAATCGACAATCGTCAATCGTCATTCATCAACGCCTCCCGCCAGCTCCTCCGGGCGGCCCTCCTGCAGCTCCAGGATCTTGGCCAGCGGCTTCTCCAGCTGCCGCGAACGCGTGGTCACCATAGCCTGGTAGTCCCGCTGCGCGCTTTCCAGGCTCCGGCCCAACTTGTCCATCTGCTCCACGTACTTGCCCCACTGCTTGCTGAACTGCTCCAGCAGCAGCATGAACTCCCCGGCCCGCTCCTCCATCGCAAAGTTGCGCACCGCCTGGTGGATCAAGGACAGCACTGCATACAGGGTAATCGGTGAGCACAGAATGATGTGGTTCGCCAGCGCATAGTCCAGCAGTTCAGGGTCATTCTGATGGATGAAGCCGTAGATCGACTCGTTGGGGATGAATACCATGACGTAGTCCACCGTACCGGATTCGGGATCGATGTATCACCTCGAGGACACCGCTTTAACGTGATTCTTCACATCGGAGAGGAACTGCTTCCGGGCATTTTCCGCCTCGGCTGCCGACCCGGCTTCGATATAGCGCTCGTACTGGTCGATTGGGAATTTCACATCCAGGTTGATCTTCTTATCCTTGGGTAGGAAAAAGGTATAGTCGGGGCGTTCTCCTGAACTCATGGTCAGCTGCACCTGGTAGTTGATGCCCTTCTGCAGGCCCATCACGTTCAGGATGTCCTCCACCATGCGCTCCCCCCACTTGCCCCGCTGCTGGGGCGAAGCCAGCACCTGGCGCAGCTTCTCAGCAGTCGAACGCAGCTTCTCCGTCTCCTCCTTGCTGGTGGCTAATCCTTCGTCCAGCCGGGCCGACTTTTCAACCAGGTTCCTGAGGGTGGTACCCATCTCCTGGAGGTTGGCGTCGATGAGCTTCTTCTTCTCCTCCAGGGTGGCGTCTCCCTGCTGGGCCAGGGCCTTGAACTTCTCCTCGGCCAGTTTCAAAAATTCCGTCGTGGATTCCGACAGCACGCTTCCCGCCAGCGCCTTGAAGGCATCCTTCTGCTGCTCCTGACGGCTCCGCGTCAGCGACCGCCCGGCCACATAGCCGACCGCCAGGGCAACCAACACTAGTAGGATTATCAGCACATAAGACCCGAGCGACATATCAACCTCGCTGCTAATTCCCTGTGGAGATCCTGCCTCACCAGGCAGGCGAAAGTCACTGCGATATTAGGGAATGCTGGCTAAAAGAAAAAGGGCTGTTACGATGGATAGGGAGGGCCGTGGAGATTGTCTGCCCTAGACCTGGAAAGTTGGTCGGGTGTCATCAATGATTCTCGCCGCCAGGTCCAGGTCCCGCCGCCACTGCTCTTCAGGATGGGGCTGACCAGCGAATTTAGCCAGATCGCTTTGCTCCAGCACCTGGCCGATGAGCGCAGCGGTGGCCGGATCGTCAAGTTCGGCCGGGAGGAGCTGCTCGATTTCCGAGGTGGTCATCTCCAAAGCCCGAAACAGAAACCGCTGCTCCAGATACTGACGGAGGAGGCGTGACAGTTCCAGATAGAAGTCGCTCGCTTTACCTGGATGGTAGTGGGCCGCCTTCAATTTATTCAGGGCCTTGCCAGCGGCCACGTCCGGCTGGAGCTTTTCATCCCTCACCGCACGGGGGGGTCCCATACGCCGCCGGCTGTGCCAGATCAGGGCTATTATACCTGACAACGCCACGATTATCCCTACCCTAAACCAGAAGGAACGTGGATTGGTGAGCCTTACTGGTACCATACTCTTGATCTCCCGGATATCCCGCTCCTGACCGGAGAGGATACTAGCCACCCGAATAGACAGAGAGTTGGTTTGCATTATGCTTTCGGTCCCATCAGGTGCCACGATTTTAACCGGAACACCTGGGAGGGTCATTTGTCCCAGTTCCCAGAAGGTGAGGGTGTACTCTACAGCCATGGGCTCCAGGCGGACCTGGACCAGGCTGACTTCGGGGTCGGCAAGGGTGAGCTCCGGGAAGTGCGGGACTGAGCCCGGGGGCAGTGCAACTTGCAGCCGGAGGGTGACCGGCTCTCCGATGCGTACGGTGTCAGCGCTCCATCGACTGGTAAGCTGGGCACCCTGGCCATGCAGGGCGCTAGTGAGCAACAACGCTATAAACAACCAGTATCTCAATGGCGTGAGGCCCTGGCAGTGAAGTAGTTCATAAGTGGCTGCACATAGCTGGCATGGGTGTTGATGGAGATGAGATCGATGGCGTGACGGTGGCAAAAGTTCTTGAAGCTGGCCCGCCGAGCCTCGACACGCTGGGTAAACTGCTCCCGAGTCGCCACTGAGGAAGTATCCAGCCAGGCCTCTGCCCCCGTTTCAGGATCGTACCATTTAACCAGTCCCAGGCTGGGGAGATTGTGCTCGGAAGGATCTTCAAGGCGGAGGAGGATGAGGTCGTGCTTGCGACTTACCAGCTTGAGGGGCACATCGAAGCCCTCATCGAGAAAATCAGACAGGAGAAAGATGACACTGCGCCGCTTCAACACCCGCAGGAGGTATTCAAGGGCGGCATCCAAACGGGTCTGATGTCCCACTGGTTCGTGGTAAAGCAAATCCCGGATCACACGCAGCACGTGGCCCTTCCCCTTTTTAGGTGGAATAAACTTTTCCACCACATCGCTGAAGATAACCAGCCCCACCTTGTCGTGGTTCTTAATAGCGCTGAAGGCCAGCACCGCGGCGATTTCGATAGCGATATCACTTTTCAGGACCGGGCCGGTGCCGTACATGGAAGAGCCGCTGCCATCCACAGCC
The DNA here is from genome assembly GCA_041862535.1 of Candidatus Neomarinimicrobiota bacterium. Classification (NCBI taxonomy): domain Bacteria; kingdom Pseudomonadati; phylum Fidelibacterota; species Fidelibacterota bacterium. Next base: position 7,353 of record JBGVTM010000251.1, read on the forward strand.
AGTACGACGGTCAGCTCCCGCTCTTCGTCGAAGCGCTTGACAAATGGCCGACCGAAGCGAGCGGTGACGTTCCAGTCGATGGTGCGGATATCATCGCCGGGCAGATATTCCCGGACCTCGGCAAACTCTATCCCCCGCCCCTTGAATACCGAATGATACTCGCCGCCAAAAATATCGTTCACCAGGTGCCTGGTTTGAATCTCGATAAAGCGCACCTTTTCCAGGATTTCCTTGGGGATCATGCCATTACCTCTCGGTCAGCGGTGACGACTCTGTGGTCGCATTCAGGGTACAACCAGCGGGCATTTCACGAGGCGGCTCAAGGGGTTGGGATGGTATCGAAAAGCCGGTCGATAATTTCCTCAGAGGTCACATTCTCTGCTTCGGCTTCGTAAGTGAGGAGAATCCGGTGGCGTAAGGCGGGCCGGGCCACATCCCGCACATCATCCAGGATCACATAGCCCCGGTGGTTCAGAAAGGCCCGCGCCCGGGAGGTGATGGCAATGTATATGGTGGCACGTGGCGAGGCTCCGTAAGCAATTAACCCCTTGAGATCGGCAAGGTCAAACTGCTCCGGATCCCGGGTTGCGGTCACCAGGTTAACGATGTATTGCTGGATGTTTTCAGCCAGGTAAATATCATTCACCACCGCTCTGCTCTTGAGGACCTGCTTGGCCCGAGCGACCGGCTTGAGGTCCGGGAGGTTGTTGGTATGGGCCATGCGCTGCAAGATGACCAGCTCCTCTTGGGTAGAGGGATAGTCGACCAGAAGTTTGAACATGAAGCGATCCACCTGGGCCTCGGGCAGCGGATAAGTACCCTCTTGTTCAATAGGATTCTGCGTGGCCATCACCATAAAGGGCTGGGGCAGGCGGAAGGTGTCGGTACCGATAGTCACCTGTCCCTCCTGCATAGCTTCCAGCAGGGCGCTTTGCACTTTAGCCGGTGAGCGGTTGATCTCGTCAGCCAGTACGATATTGGCAAAAATAGGCCCTTTCTTGGTTTCGAACGTGCCCTCCTTGGGGTTGTAGATCAAGGTACCAATGAGATCGGCTGGCAACAGATCCGGTGTGAACTGGATGCGCTGGAACCTTGTCTGGATGAGCTTTGAAAGGGTGCTGACGGTGAGGGTTTTTGCCAAACCGGGTACCCCTTCCAGCAAGACGTGCCCTTTTGAGAGCAGCGCGATGAGCAGCTTCTGGATAAGGTCATGCTGTCCCACGATGATCCGGCCGATTTCCTGTCGAAGGGATTCAACATACTCTGACTCGCAGGCGATGCGGTCGGTGATTAATTGTAGATCTGGGCTCTCAGAGACTTTATTAGCAGCGCCTTCAGCTGACATTTGCAATACCTTTCAGCGCCTCAATTTCTTCTACCGGTTTGCCAAGATTCTCCAGCTCAAATTTTACCGATGGAACCAGCTCGTGATTCGGGTAGCGATTCAGAAAATCCTGGTACGCCTCTCTGGCAGCCTCATAGTTCTCAAGGTGATTGGCATTCACAAAACCAATCATGAACAGGGCTTTCACCCCTGCATCGGTCTCGGGATAGCGAGTAGAGGTCTTTTGGTACGCCGCGAGGGACTTGTGGATATCATCGGTATTATTCATGTAAATATCCCCGATTTTGAGCTGCGCCCCGGGAGCGAGAGGATGGTCAGGATAGGCATCAACAAGGGTTTCAAGGGCCTTGATCGCCCGATGGTATTGCCGGGCATTCAATTCTTTTTCAGAGCTGCTCCATAGCTCTTCAGCAGTCTGCTTAACACCACATGCTACGAAAGTGAGAATCAATAGCAGTGATAGGATTAGCGATAAGGGACGCATAATAGAAAACTCCTGTTACTGTTGGAGAAGCATTACTACAAGGGTGAAAATTTATGTCAGGCCTTTACGCGCCTTCAATATCCAACTCCAATGGCTGTTTTACTTTCATCTTAACGGTGGAGTTCCTTCGCATCATTCGAAGAAGGCATATTCACGCCGCGAGACTAGATATTTCAATGCTGGCCACCACCTGCGAGATATAGCACGAATGAGCTGCCTCAGGATTCCCGTCATTAAGGGTTAGAAGGTATGCAGGAATCCCACCTGGATAATTGGCTTTCTGGTCAATTCCCCCCAAGGAAAGGCAGCGTCAACCCTAATAGGTCCCAGCGGAGTGACAAACAGCAGACCAGCACCTGCGTCCCACCCCCAAATCCACTTGAGGCTGCCCTTGTCTGTATCATCCCTTTTGGGGATGGCCTTCAAGGCACCGGCGTCCAGGAAGACCTCGGCGCCAAAAAGCCAGAAAAGGGGTGCCCGCAGCTCCACATTCACCAGACCCTTGGCTACTCCACCCTTGTCTCGGTCCACTCCTCGGAAGACCAGGAAGTCATCCGGTGTGCCCCAGCCTCTTAGGGAGGTACTGCCCCCCAGATTAAACAGTTGGAAGGACTCCAAAGCCCTACCCCTGCCGACGGGGACTGTCTCCATATAGCCCATCTTAAGGCGGTAGGCTAATATGGTCCGCCAAATGAAGGGCTGATAGCGCCGAATATCGGCCTCCACCTTATAATAATATTTCACCTCACTGACGAAGGTACCGCTAAAGGAGGGCTTGATCTGGAAAATGGTACCCTGTGTCGGCTCCAGCAGGTTGTCCACCCCCTGGAAGAAATATTCAATCTTGATGCTGCGTTCCGACCCACCCGTAGCTACCGATTTGAGCACATCCTGGCCAGCTCTAAAATCTACCCAACCTAAGGCCCCCCGCAACTGGTGGCGTTGAGTCCGCCTGGAAAGAAATGAAAGTTCCACTCCGTTTCGCCAGACCATGTCCGGGGTCGCACGAAAATCGGAGTAAATTCTCACCGAGGTAGGAATCCGCAGGCCCAGGGTCCAGGGTGTTTGAATATCCCAGGCGACCAGTATGTCGGGCTGCTCCAAATTCTCCCAGATCAGGTTACCTTCCAGGGTGATGCCGGTGCGGACACTGGTATTGAAGGCCCGGGAGTGCCACCACTGAACTGAAGCGCTCAGAGCAGTATTGGGTTCCCCTCCTTCGACTGCCGGCTGGGTTTGCCTGAAGCCAGCGCTGAGATCGAAGCTGCGCCGCTCCAACTCCCTCACGCGGACATCAACGTCAGCTAGCCCCGGTCCCACGGCTCGCACCGTCGGGATGATTTCCACTGCGCCAAACAACCCCGATTCGAACACTCGCTGCTGGCTAAGAAGCAGTTTGCTAAGTTTGAAGGTGTCTCCCCGCTGGAACAATAGCTCCCGCCGGACATACCACTCAGGCACACTCTTGAGACCGGTAACCATCACATTACCGATGGTATAGGTCAGACCTTCAGAAATCGTAAGGCGTAGGTGAATACCGCCATCGGCCGTGATTTCTTCTAGTATATCGATAGTCAGCTTCCCCTGATCCTGGTAATGACGCCGCAGCGCCCTCAGCCGGTCCCGCACGACAACCGGGTTATAGGGTTTCCCAATTTTGATGCCCAGGAATTGGATAATCTCTTCTTCGCTCAGAAGTCGGTTCCCTGATAAGGCAATCTCTTCCAAGATAAACTGCCTTCCTTCGGTGATCTTGAGATACACTTTTACCAACTTTTCAGAAGTAATTGCGAAAGAATCAGCCACCTGGGCTTCCAGATAACCATGACTGCGGTAAAAATTCGTGATAGTAAGCACATCAACCTTCAGGGCGCGACGACTGAAAGGTGTACCTCGCGAGAATAACCCAGCGCCCTTCAATTTCATCAAGCCAGTCAGCTGCCGCGGTGAAAAGGAAAGACTGTCGAGCGGCTCGATGGTTATACTTTCAATCGGGAGATTTTCCGGTTGACCAGCCAGTGGAACCACTTGAAGGAGGAAGACCAGGACAATGATAACAATCCGGAAAATGCGAATCATGAAAGGGAGATGAGCCCCAGGATTAGTAGCGGAGTTTGAGTCGGTAATTAATCTGGTACAAGCCGTTATGGTCAACCGAGCCTACCAGCGACATGTTTCGGCTCAGACGGTACGCGATCTGATATTGGTTGAAACTCATGGTCGGGTCGGCCTGCATACCGACGTACAGCTTGGGCGACAAGCGCTTGCCAATATGGATTCGTACCTCCTCTAATTCCGGGATGACAGTCCGGGGACTGGTAG
>JBGVTM010000252.1 GCA_041862535.1 Candidatus Neomarinimicrobiota bacterium
ACATCTTCGCTCTGCTCCCTGGAGTAGAGAGCGTAGTCCGGATTATGAAACCCTATAAGCTCGCCTCCCGCGAATTCAAACCACAGGACAGCGTAGTTTCCATTAACGGGATTGAGATCGGGGGCAAGCATATTGTGGTTATGGCAGGGCCCTGTGCTGTGGAAAACGAAGAACAGCTCATGAAAGCGGTCAGCGCTGTGAAAAAAGCAGGGGCTTGCATTGTGCGCGGCGGTGCCTTCAAACCACGCACCTCCCCCTTCAGCTTTCAGGGGCTGGAGAAGGCCGGCTTGGAGTTGCTGGCGAGAGCTAAGGAGCATTTCAACATGCCTGTAGTTACCGAGGTAGTGGACCCCCACGATGTGAGCTTGGTATCCAAGTATGCGGATATCCTTCAAGTCGGGGCACGAAATATGCAAAACTTCGCCCTGCTGACCGAGATTGGTAAGAGTAAGCACCCCGTCTTGCTGAAACGGGGGTTCTCATGCACCGTTGCTGAATGGCTTACAGCGGCCGACTATCTGCTAGCAGAGGGGAACAGCCAGCTTATTTTATGCGAAAGAGGTATCAGGACCTTTGAGACCAGCGCTCGCTTTTCTCTCGATGTATGCTCCATACCCGTGATTAAAAGATCCAGCCACCTTCCTCTAATCGTCGATCCCAGCCATGCTGCCGGTCACTACGCCCTGGTTCCAGCGATAGCTAAGGCAGCCATAGCTGCGGGTGCCGATGGGCTCCTCATCGAGGTTCACCCCAACCCCAAGGAAGCCCTCATAGATGGACTTCAGTCCCTTACTCCATCGGACTTTACCAGATTGATGAAGGAGCTTGGGCCAGTTGCAAAATCGGTAGGCAGATACATCTAGTCAGGCCTCGAAGTATCGGAGGCTTGAGTCTTCCTCTCCTGACCTAGTAGCGCAACAAGTAATCAAGCAAGGTTACCTGGGGAAATAGAATTGACCTTTTTACGACTCCCAGCGCAGGAAGGGATAGGTCTCGTCGTCAAGGCAACCGGTATTCTTGACAGAAGCAGCTGTGTTTGGTAACCTTGAACCCGTTTCTTTAGGAGTTTCCTCAGAGACTCTGAAGCCCGGATAAGGCTGCACTTCTCAGGGTTTCTTGTTTAGCTAGGAACGACCGAGTTTAATAAGGATGGAGATTACATGACTGACAAAAGGTACAGCAACATCAGCATTACCCCTAATTTCTACCAATTAGGCACCCCGTCTTTCCCCGCCTACCTGTCCCTGGGAGATGATGGGATGATTATCGAAGGGGGAACGGGGGCTACCTTCGCTATCATCATTAACCAGTTAAAGGAACTGGGTATTGAGCCGGAGCGCATCAAATACCTCTTCCTGACCCACACCCATGCCGACCACATCGGGGCAATACCTCGCCTGAGAAGAATATGGCCTCATCTGAAGGTTGTAGCCAGCCCAGTAGGAGAAAAGCTGTTGACTAGGCTGGTCACAAAGGAGGAGGCGCTTAAGGAGTTCATCACGACGGACCGTGATATCGCCGGGATTATGCTCTCCAAAGGCGAGATTGACGCCGTCCCCCCCGAGCTGGATAACTATACCTTTGGTGTGGATATGGTGGTTAAGGAGGGTGACCGACTTGACCTCGGCTCAGGAGTATCGTGGGCTGTCTATGATACCCCGGGGCATTCGCCGTGTCATATCTCCCTGCACAATGAAAGAGAGGGGACACTGGTCATCGGAGACGCCACCGGATTCTACGCGCCCGAAAAGGATATTTTCTGGCCCAATTACTTCAGCTCTCTTGAGGCCTACTGCGACAGCATCCGGAAGCTCGCATCACTGCCGGCCCAGAGAGGAGCTTTATGTCACAACGGTGTTATTGAAGGCGGGGTCAAACGTCATTTCCAGAAGGCCCTCAGGGCTACGGAGTCCTACCATCGGGAGATGATGGCCAGGCTGGACAGGGGGGAAGACCCTGATGAGATTGCCCTGGAGAGGGCAAGGTGGGTGGTCACCTTTACCGCTCTGCTACCATTTGAGGGAATAAGGGCACTGACCACACTGCTGCTCAGACGTTCTCAGTCCGCAGTCGTCAGTGAAGGCCTGTTAGCCATCCCGTAATGGATAATATAACTATGGAGCTGTGTAGCGGCGTGGTAGCGCATAATCCCATAGCTGTTGACATCTTCAAGGCCAGAGTTTCCGGCGAGGTAATCATACCCCCCGTCCACAGCTCACCGAGGCCTATGGGGCTGCCTTCATCGCCCGCGAATCACCCGGTTGATATGTCGGCATGGCCGGTAATATACTCAGATAGCACCAAGCTGGAGAGAAAGTAATGCCGGAAGGACAGCCGGATACTAGAAGCAATTACGGCCGGGTTACTGATGAGGTTGTGGCCCGGCTGGCCGACATAGTCGGCGATAAGAACGTCCTGACGGGAGAAGTGCTGGAGAACTACTCCCGCGATGAGATGCCCGGGAAAAGGTCTTTCCTCCCCGAAGTAGTGGTAAAACCTGAAAACAGCCGTTCCGTAGCCGAAATACTGAAACTGGCTAACCAGAAGGTCATCCCGGTTACTCCCAGAGGGGGAGGGACTGGTCTCTCCGGAGGGGCAGCCCCCATCTACGGAGGTATCGTCCTCTCACTGGAGAAGATGAACCGCATATTGGAGATTGATAAGGCCAACTTTGTGGCCAGCGTCGAGGCCGGCGTTGCCCTCTCCGATTTACTCAAAGCTGCGAGCGAGCAGGGACTCTATTATCCACTATACCCCGGCGAGGCCAGTGCTGCCATCGGTGGCAACGTGGCGACCAATGCCGGCGGAATCAATGCCGTGAAGTACGGCGTTACCCGGCATTTTGTCCTAGGACTGGAAATAGTGCTGCCCAGCGGCGAGATAATCCAGACGGGAGGTAAGTTCGTTAAATGCTCTACCGCCTACGACCTGACACAGTTAATCATCGGGTCAGAGGGCACCCTAGCGGTGATTACCAAGGTCCTGCTGAGGCTGGTTACCCCCCCGGGGAAGACGGAAATACTCTTCATTCCCTTCCACAACCTTCATGCTGCCATAAGCTCTGTCCCTGACATACTGCAGCGGGGGATACTCCCCGCGGGCATAGAGTTTATGGAGAGAGATATGATCAAACTGGCCGAGCAGTATACGGGTAAAAAAATTCCCCTCCATGACCATGAAGCCTTTCTTATGATTTTTGTGGAGGGGGAAAATGACGAGGAGATTCACCGGCAGGCCAATGAAATCGGCTCAATCTGCCTGAACAATGGTGCCGTTGATGTCTTTATGCCCACCGGCAGCCGAGCCAAGAGGAACCTGCTGGAGGCCAGGGAGAAATTTTACTATGCCCTGCAGCAATTCGGCATGCTGGACTTCGCCGATGTCGTTGTGCCCCGGAGCAACATAGCAGAGTTATTGGAGACAGCACACCGGATGGGAGAAGAGCACCAGATACCCATCATCGCCCTGGGCCACGCCGGGGATGGCAACGTACACCTGACGCTGATGGGCCAGGCAAGAGACGAAGATGAGCCAACGGTAAAAGAGCTTCTCAACAAGCTCTGTCAGGTGGGGGTGTCGCTGGGTGGCACGATATCCGGGGAGCACGGCCTTGGCTTTGCCAAAAAAGATTATCTGCCTATAGCTGACAGTGCCGGTAAGATAGAGTTAATGAAAAAAATCAAGAGGGCGTTTGATCCTAACGGTATTATGAACCCGGGCAAGATTTTCAGCCCGGAGTAACCGGGCAGAATGGAGACCAGCAATGGGACTCTCCGACAGAATTAAGGCAAGTATGGCCGAGAGCTCCTGGATAAGGCGCATGTTTGAGGAGGGGACAATCCTCAAACGGCAGCACGGCGACGAGAATGTCTTTGACCTGTCCCTGGGCAACCCGGTGATGGAACCACCACCGCAGTTCCACGAGGAACTGCGGAAGCTGGCCAACAACCCCCAGCCAGGAATGCATCGCTATATGCCCAATGCCGGCTACCGAGAAACCCGCGCCGCTGTGGCCGAGCATTTCTCACAGGTGAGCGACGTCAGCTTCTCAAGCGATGACATAATTATGAGCTGTGGTGCCGCCGGTGCCTGCAACGTTGCCCTGATGACCCTGCTCAATCCCGGTGATGAGGTCATCATCTTTGTGCCCTACTTCGTGGAATACATAAACTACATTGAAAACTATGGGGGCATCCCCAAACTTCTGCCCACGGACGAGCATTTCCTGCCTAAGCTTGACGCTTTTGAGGCTGCCATCGGCCCCCGAACCAGAGTGGTGATAGTCAATTCCCCCAACAATCCCACCGGTGCGGTCTACGATGCCGCGCTCCTTCAAGCTCTCAGCAACAGCATCAGAAAAAAGGAGGCCCAGTTCGGTGCCCCCATCTACATCATCAGCGACGAGGCCTACCGCCGACTTGTCTACGATGGCATAAAGTTCCCCTTCCCCCTGCAACACCACGCCAACTGCATCACCATAGCCTCGCACTCAAAGGATCTGGCACTGCCCGGTGAGCGAATCGGCTACATAGCGGTACACCCCGAGTGCGCCGACCATGAAGACCTGCTCAACGGCCTGACCTTCTGCACCAGAACACTGGGCTTCGTCAATGCCCCGGCACTGATGCAGAACCTGCTGCGCCATCTGCAGGGCGTCGGTGTTTCTATTGCCGAGTACCAGAAAAAGCGCGACCTCATCTACAACGCGCTTAGCGGGATGGGTTATTCCATAGTCAAGCCTCAAGGGGCCTTCTACGTTTTCCCACGGACTCCCATTGCTGACGATGTTGCCTTCGTCGAGGAAATGCTGGAGCATCTGGTGCTGGTGGTGCCAGGAAGTTGCTTTGGCTCGCCCAGTTATTTCCGCGCCTCCTTCTGCGTTGACAACGATACTATAGAGAGCTCACTGGACGCCTTCAGTAAACTTGCCCGCAAATACCGGATTGGCTAGCGCCGTTATAAAATACTACCAAAAGAAAAATGAGGCCTCGGTTGCGTTTACTATGGACGTCTATTCCCATATAATAGAGGGGATGCAATCAGATGCTATGGCGTTATTAGATGAAGTTTTACCGGTAGTTAAAATGGCACGCCTCATAAAATTAACGCCAATTTAACGCCAACTTATAGCATTATGTTAAGTACTAATTGAAATATAGATTTGGGAGGGGTGACCGAGTGGTTTATGGTGGCGGTCTTGAAAACCGCTTTCGCCTTTTCGCGAACGTGGGTTCGAATCCCACCCCCTCCGCCAGTTGGAAAAAGAAAGATTTGACTCGTCCACTGCTACCTATT
>JBGVTM010000253.1 GCA_041862535.1 Candidatus Neomarinimicrobiota bacterium
CTGTCCATAATGGCAACAAGTTCATCCCGGTGTTCGTATCGGAAAATATGGTTGGCCACAAGCTTGGGGAGTTTGCTCCCACGCGAATTTTTCGGGGCCATGCCGATAAGAAGAAGATTCGATAGAGATGGAAGGTAAAGCCAGAGCGCGCTATCTCCGTCAGTCACACCGCAAGATCAACCGGGTGTTGAATCTGGTTCGGGGGCAGGACGTGAATTACGCCTTGAATGTGCTTCATTTTTCTCCTACCAAAGCCTCTGAGTTCATTGAAAAGGCCCTTCATTCAGCCATTGCTAACGTCATGAATGCTCCGGAGGCCAAGGAAGTGGATGTAGACAACCTGTATGTGAAATCGGCTTATGTCGATGCCGGCCCTACTTTCAAACGCTGGCGGGCGCGAGCCATGGGCCGTGCAACTCGGATCCTCAAACGAACCAGTCACCTGACGGTAATCGTAGCAGAAAAGGGATCCTGAGGCAAGAGCGGGAGCGAAGGCAGTGGGGCAGAAAACCAATCCGATTGGGTTCCGACTAGGGATCAATAAGACCTGGCTGTCTACCTGGTTTGACGAACAGGATTTCGCCGACAAGCTGAATGAGGACATCATCCTGCGTCGATATATCCAGCATCGCACGAGCAATGCTGGCGTCTCCAGAATGGAGATCAGTAGAACCCCGAAAAAGGTCACGATCACCATTCACACCAGTCGTCCTGGAATTGTCATTGGCCGAGGTGGGGAAGAAGTGGAACGGCTCCGAAGTGAAATACATCGCCTCGTGGGGAAGGAAGTACAGCTGAACGTGAGTGAAGTTAAACGACCTGAGCTGGATGCTCGTTTGGTTGGTGAGAGTATTGCCCAACAATTGGTCAAGAAGATTTCTTTCCGTCGGGCTGCTAAGAAGTCCATCCAATCTACGATGCGCATGGGTGCTGAGGGCATCCGAATTTGTCTCGCAGGCCGGCTAGGTGGTGCGGAAATGAGCCGCACCGAGACGTTCAGAGAGGGGCGTGTGCCCTTACATACCCTGCGGGCAGATATCGACTATGCCATGGTGGAAGCAAACACCACGTACGGTAAAATCGGTGTCAAGGTATGGATCTGTAACGGCGAGATGGCCTCAAAAAGCGCTATGTTTAAAAGTTAGATATGCTGGCACCTCGAAAAGTCAAGTTTCGCAAGCCCCATAGAGGTAACCGGAAGGGAATGGCTTCACGGGGTGATGCCGTTGCTTTCGGCACGTATGGCCTGAAGGCGTTGGAGAATGGGTGGATTACGAGCCGGCAGATTGAATCCGGTCGTATCGCCATTGCTCGAAAAATTCGGAAGTTTGGCCGCATGTGGATCCGCATCTTTCCAGACAAGACTATCACTCAGAAGCCTGCTGAGACCCGCATGGGCAAGGGTAAGGGGGCGCCCGAGTATTGGGTCTGTGTAGTGAAGCCGGGCCGGATTCTTTTTGAGATTGAGGGTGTTAGCGAAGAACTGGCAGCAGAAGCATTCCGACTCTGCGCGCATAAATTGCCAGTTAAAACCAGGATGGTTACCCGCAGGGAGGCAGCGACGTGATCCGGGAAGAACTATTAGCTATGTCGGTGGATGACCTGCGCAAGCACCTCCAGGAAAAAGAAGCCGAACTGACCAACCAACGATTCCAGAAAGCGCTGCAACAGTTGGAGAAGTCCCATGAAATTCGCCGAACTCGTCGCGAGATTGCCCGCATCAAGACGATGTTACGGGAATATGAACTTGGACATCGAGTGGAGAAAGCAGGGTAGCCAATGGTGACGAGCCACTCCACTCGAAGGCGACTGACCGGCGAGGTAGTAAGCAACAAAATGGACAAAACGGCTGTTGTCCGGGTAGTCCGTCGGTTCGCTCACCCTGTATATAAAAAGTACGTGACCAGGACCAAAAAGTATTATGCCCATGATGGGGAGAATATCTGCCAGGTGGGAGATCAGGTGATCATCGAAGCCTCCAGGCCGCTGAGCAAGCTCAAGCGTTGGCGAGTACTAGAAGTGACTCAATCTGTTACCGGTGCTGAAGTTGAGGTTGAGGTGTGATCCAGCAGGAATCGCGGTTGAAAGTGGCAGACAACACCGGTGCCAAAGAGGTGTTGTGTATCCGGGTGCTCGGTGGATCGCACCGCCGCTATGCCAGTATAGGGGACCTGATCGTGGTGACGGTCAAGTCCGCCATACCTGGTGGTATGGTGAAAAAGGGTGAGAAATCGAAGGCGGTGGTGGTACGGACTAAAAAAGAGGTTCGCCGGTCTGACGGCTCCTACATCCGTTTTGATGAAAATGCCGCCGTGTTGCTCAATCAGGTTTTAGAACCCCGAGGGACCCGTGTTTTCGGTCCGGTGGCCAGAGAGCTGCGGGATAAAAGATACATGAAAATCATATCATTAGCCCCTGAGGTAATCTGAAAATGAAAATCAAAAAAGGTGATACTGTCAGAGTTATTTCGGGAAACTACCGTGGGAAGACTGGCAAGGTTCTCAAGGTTTTTCCCAAACGGAATCGGGCTATCGTAGAAGGCATCAACTATATCAAACGCCATTCCCGGCCGACCCAGACCAATCCCCAGGGCGGGATCATCGAGCGCGAGGCATCAGTTCACCTCTCCAACCTGATGCTGATAGTAAGTAACACTCCCACACGCGTGGGTTATACGCGTCTGGAAGACGGCAGGAAAGTAAGGTTCGCCAAGAAAGTGGGCGAAACGGTTAATGAGTAAGTCTAATGATGGCAAAGGCCAAAGCTACGCGTAGCGAGAATGACTATGTCCCACGGCTGAAGCAGCTGTACCGGGAAGAGATCATTCCTGCGCTTCAAAAGCGTGTTGGATACAAGAACATTTGGCAGGTACCGCGGCTTGAGAAGATTATCCTGAACATGGGACTCGGCGGTGCCAAAGAAGATGCCAATATGCTCAGGAGTGCCTTGGAAGATCTGGCGGTTATCAGCGGGCAGAAGGCCGTGGTGACCTACGCTAAGAGGCCCATCTCCAACTTTAAGATCCGGGCCGGTGATCCTGTGGGTGCCAAAGTTACTCTCCGGGGAGAGCGCATGTATGATTTCTTGGATCGCCTTTTAAGCTTGGCCGTGCCCCGTATCAGGGATTTTCGGGGCCTGTCGAATCGGTCCTTTGACGGCCGGGGTAACTATAGCTTTGGAATAGATGAACAGATCATTTTCCCGGAGATTGACTACGACAAGATAGACAAAATCCGGGGTATGGATATCATCGTGGTAACGACCGCCAATACAGATGAAGAAGCCTATGAGCTGCTTTGGGCCTTCGGTTTCCCGTTTCGTCCCCGGCCCGCGGCCCAACCGCCCACTGAAGGAGTGACAACGTAGTGGCGCGCAAAGCATTGATTGTCAAATCCAAGAAGGAACCCAAGTTTTCAACTCAGCAGTACAACCGCTGCACCAATTGTGGTCGTTCACGGAGTTACTTGCGGAAGTTCGGATTGTGCCGGATCTGTTTCCGGGAGATGGCGTTGCAGGGTGTCATTCCCGGCATTACCAAGGCCAGTTGGTAGGAGTTTAGATATCCATGTCTGATCCTATTGCCGATCTACTTACCAGGATTCGAAACGCACAAAAGGCAGTCAAGCGTTGGGTGGATGTCCCCTCCTCCAATCTTAAGAAGCGGATTTGCCTGATTTTAAAGGAAGAACATTTCATCCGGGATTTTATACTGGTAGCCGATGACAAACAGGGAATGCTCCGTATCTTTCTCAACTATGATCCCAAAGGTGAGCCAGTGATTGAAGGGATCAGGCGCATTAGCCGTCCTGGTCGCCGGGTATACACTGATGTAAATAATCTACCCCGGGTCAGGGAGGGATTGGGGATCGCTATTCTCACCACCTCTAAAGGGGTGGTTTCCGATAAAATAGCCCGCCGTCTGAATGTGGGTGGTGAAGTTCTATGTCACGTATGGTAAAGCCTTATGTCGCGTATCGGTAAGCAACCTATCTCTTTGCCAGAAGGGGTTACCGTCGAGATTGGCGATCGTCGGATTACGATTAAGGGGCCGAAGGGGAATCTTTCATACACCTATGAAAAAGGAGTCTCTGTCACCCAGCAGAATGGGGAGCTCTTGGTGACTAGAGCTTCTGATGAGAAGTACCATCGGGCCCTGCACGGCCTGACCCGCGCATTATTGGCCAATATGGTTCAGGGTGTGAGCAGCGGCTTTTCCAAGCAGCTGAACTTAGTAGGCATTGGCTTCACGGCCGAGCAGAAAGGTTTAAATGTACTGCTCCACCTGGGTTTTTCGCATCCTATTTACTTCCAAGCACCGCCGGGGATTGAACTGGAGGTAACCAATAAGAACACATCCGTAGTGGTGAGGGGAATTGATCGGCAGCTAGTAGGACAGGTGGCTGCGAAAATTCGATCCCTGCGCAAGCCTGAACCATATAAGGGCAAAGGGGTGCACTATCATGATGAAGTCATCCGCCGCAAGGCTGGAAAGACCGTCAGTGCGAAGGTTTAATTAGGGCTATGATAAAGTCCCATACAAAGAAGCTGGAGCTGCAGCGGCGCCGGCGACTACGGGTGAAAAGCAAGATTGACCGCTATGCCGGTAAACCACGGTTGGTGGTTACCCGCTCGGCTAAGCATATTACCGGACAGGTAGTGGATGATCTGGCCGGCCGTACTCTGGTATCTGCCTCCAGCGTTGAAAATGCCCTTGCTGATGAGGTGCGAACGGGCACTAACAAGACGGATGTGGCCAAGCGAATCGGCCTTGTGCTCGGTCGCCGGGCAGCGAAGAAGAAAATCAAGGATGTGGTCTTCGACCGCGGCTCTTATCTTTATCACGGTAGAGTTAAGGCGTTTGCAGACGGGGCTCGTGAAGGCGGCTTGAATTTTTAATTGGTCTTGATATGGCGATTAATCCAACAGAATTGGATCTTAAAGAAGAGAGTCTCATCCGTGTCAACCGGGTAGCGAAGGTGGTCACCGGTGGTCGGAGGTTCGGTTTCAATGCTATTGTGGCTGTGGGGGATGGCCAAGGCCACGTGGGTATCGGGTTCGGCAAGGCCAACGAAGTGGCTGCTGCTATCGGAAAGGCTCGCGAGAATGCCAAGAAGAACCTGTTCAGAGTGCCGGTGATTAATGGCACGCTGCCCCACGCGATGACGACTAAGTTCGGTGCCAGCAAGGTAATGCTAAAACCAGCGGCTCCGGGTACCGGTCTTATAGCCAGTGCGCCGATACGGGCGGTCCTCGAACAAGCCGGTTATACCGACGTACTGACTAAGTGCACTGGATCAACCAATGCTCTCAATGTCGTCCGGGCAACAGTCAAGGCTCTCCAATCGATGAAGGATGCTATTGCAGTAGCTCGCAAGCGGGGAATATCGGTGAAGGAGCTATTCGGCTAATGGTGGGCAAGGCGAAAAAACTGAAGATTACGCAGATTAAGAGTGGTATCGGCTATGCTCGCCGAACTAAGGATAATCTCCGGGCCCTGGGTATTCACCGGATGCATCAGACGGTAATGAAACCCGATAATCCGGCGATTCGCGGTATGATCGCACGGGTTCGGCACCTGGTGGAGGTAGAAGAGGTATGAGCCCCATTATCCCGCTGAAGCCGTCCAGGGGCTCGCGGTGTGGTCGTAAGCGGCGTGGCCGCGGGCGTGCCTCAGGACTGGGAAAGACAGCTGGGCGCGGACAGAAAGGATGGCATTCACGGTCTGGCTCCAAGCGGCCAGCCTGGTATGAAGGGGGCCAGATGCCCCTCCAGCGTCGGATCCCCAAGCGCGGATTCTCCAACGACCGCTTCCGATCAGAAATGCAGACCGTAAACCTCGAGACCATCGCCAACCTGAACCTGGATAAGGTAGACCCGGCGATCTTGCAGGAACGGGGTATCATCAAGCGGAAGGACATACCGGTGAAGGTGCTGGGTGATGGTGAGCTGTCGGGTGCCGTTGAGGTGGCCGCTCATCAATTCAGCCGTACAGCAAGGGAGAAGGTCGAAAAGTCCGGTGGGAAGATAGTGGTTCTATCTTAGGGAACAGTCGCCTGATGATCGAAAAATTTACTACCAGTTTCAAGATCCCCGAGCTGCGACGGCGTATCCTATTCACTTTGGCACTACTATTTGTCTTTCGAATTGGCGCTCATGTACCCATACCGGGCATCAATAGCGAAGCGTTGGCTGCCGCCATGCAGGGCTTCGCCAATACCCTGTTGGGGCTGTACGATATGTTCAGCGGGGGAGCCTTTGCCCAGGCTACCGTGTTCGCCCTGGGGATTATGCCCTACATCACCGCCTCCATCATCATTCAACTCATGGGAGCTGTCGTACCCTATTTCCAACGCTTGCAGAAGGAGGGCGAAGAAGGTCGCAGGAAAATCACTCAGCTGACTCGCTATGGGACCGTGGCGATATCGGCTATCCAGGCCTATAGTGTGGCTCACTTACTCCAAGGATTGGATACTCCCGTTGGGAATGTGGTCCTTAATCCCGGCATCGGATTCCAGATGATGACGGTTCTAACCATTGTCACCGGGACTATCTTTATCATGTGGCTCGGGGAGCAGATCACCGAACACGGTATCGGCAACGGTATTTCTCTCATTATCATGGTGGGGATTCTCTCACGGGCACCGAATGTACTGCTCACGGAAATAACCCTGATCAACCAACAACTGCGGAACATACTTCTGGATGTCATCCTTCTTGGCATCATGATCATCATCGTAGGATTGGTGGTGGGTCTGACTCAGGGTACCAGGCGAATTCCGGTCCAATATGCCAAGCGTGTGGTGGGACGTAAAGTCTATGGGGGCCAGACCACTCATATCCCACTGCGAATCAATACGGCCGGCGTGATGCCGATTATCTTCGCCCAGGCCATCATGTTCATCCCCAGCACATTAGGAACCGCTTTCCGGGAAAGTGTGTTTATCCAAGGCTTAATGAGCTTTTTCTCCATCTACCATCCCATCTACTGGATCATATTTGGGATTATAATTATTTTTTTCACTTATTTTTATACCGCCATCGCCTTTAACCCGGTGGAGGTGGCGGATAATATGAAGAAGCAGGGTGGTTTTATCCCTGGGGTTCGGCCGGGTAAAAAAACTGCTGAGTTTATTGACAACATTCTGACCCGCGTTACCCTGCCTGGTTCAATTTTCCTGGCGCTGGTAGCCATTTTCCCCTATGTGCTGATGAAAGCCACGGGGATTAATTACGATCTGGCAAGTTTCTTTGGGGGGACCAGCCTTCTGATTGTTGTGGGTGTCGGATTGGATACCCTTCAACAGATTGAGAGTCATCTGTTGATGCGGCACTATGATGGATTTTTGAAAAGCGGCCGGATTAGGGGGCGCCGGCGCTTCTAGTCGCTAAAGAGCCCTATGATCCACGTACGCAGCCCACGGGAAGTCGACAAGATTCGACAGAGTTGCCGCATCGTTGCTGAAACGCTCCAGTTAATAGCGGCCATGATCAAGCCTGGCATTACCCCGCAAGAGCTTGACGTCGCTGCCGAGAAATACATTCGGAACCAAAAGGCGGAGCCGGGCTTTAAGGGGCTGTATGGCTATCCGGCTACCTTGTGTGTTTCCGTTGAGGATGAGGTGGTCCACGGGATACCTGATAACACCCCTCTGGAGGAGGGCCAGATAGTCAGTATCGATGTGGGGGCGCTAAAGGATGGCTATTATGGCGACCACGCGCGCACGTTCGCTATTGGCCAGGTCGATGAGACTCACCAACGGCTGATGACCAGAACGAGGGAATGCCTTGACCTGGGCATCGAGGCGGCGGTAGCGGGTAGTGCCGTTGGAGATATTGGCAATGCCGTACAGCAACATGCTGAAAGTGCGGGCTTTGGTGTGGTACGAGAGTTGGTGGGGCATGGCGTCGGTACCTGTTTGCATGAGGAACCCCAAATCCCCAACTTCGGGCGACCGGGATTTGGCGCCATCTTGCGGGAAGGCATGTGCCTGGCTATTGAGCCGATGATCAACATGGGTAGCAAAGATGTGTACACGCAGGATGATGGTTGGACCGTATGCACCGTGGATGGAAAGCCTTCGGCACATTTTGAACATACTATCGTTATAACCCCGAATGGTCCGGAGGTGTTAACGGAGTACGAAACAGTCTAACGTTATGGTAAAAGAAAAGGGAATCCAGGTAGACGGCACTATCGTGAAGACGCTTCCCAACGCCACCTTTAGAGTGCGTCTGGAGAATGGTCACGAGGTCTTGGCCCACGTCTCCGGCAAGATGCGGATGCATTTCATCAAGATTTTGCCGGGGGACACGGTCACGGTCGAGCTCTCGCCGTACGATTTGACCCGAGGGCGGATCATCTACCGTTATAAGTAGACGCCATATTGACGAGGAGAGTGATGAAAGTACGGGCATCGGTGAAAAAGATCTGTTCGAAATGCAAGGTGATTCGCCGCGGAGGTGTAGTGCGGGTGATCTGCGTCCATGGGCGACACAAGCAGCGGCAGGGATGAAAGTCCGTCAACTGAGGGGAGGACAATAGCCTATGGCTCGAATTGCCGGGGTAGACCTACCCCGCAACAAGTCTGTGGAATATGCGCTGCCCCATATCTATGGTATTGGCCATTCGCGTTCACGCCAGATTCTCGCAGAAGCCGAGGTACCCTTCAGCACCCCGGTCCGCGATCTTACTGAGCAGCAAGTAGTAGCGATTCGTAACCTCATTGCCGAAAAGCACAAGGTGGAAGGTGAGCTGCGCACGGAAGTGAACATGAATATCAAGCGCCTCATGGATATTGGCTGCTATCGGGGCCTGCGCCACCGGCGCGGTCTGCCGGTCCATGGTCAGCGGACCCATACCAACGCGCGCACCCGGAAAGGGCGCAAGCGTGGAATTGGCACTCGCAAGTAATGCGCTCAGTACAAGCATAGCGCAGAAGGAGCTGAAAAACTTTGCCAGCAAGACCAACGGGACGCAAGAAGAAAAAGAAAGTCCTGGTAGAGCCTGAGGGCATTGCCCATATTAAGGCCAACTTCAACAATACCATCGTCACGCTGACGAACAGGTACGGCAATGTCATTTCGTGGGCCAGCGGCGGTACCAGCGGGTTCAAGGGCTCCCGCAAAAGCACCCCCTTCGCTGCCCAGCAAGCGGCTCTGCAAGCCGCCAAGGAAGCGATGGACCTGGGCTTGACCACCGTAGAGGTTCGGGTCAAAGGACCAGGGGGTGGGCGGGAGGCCGCCATTCGTTCACTGCAGGTGGCGGGCCTGGATATCAGCGCTATCAAAGATGTAACGCCCATACCGCATAACGGCTGTCGTCCGCCAAAACGTCGTAGAGTATAGGGGGATATCTGAAGCAATGGCAAAGTACCTGGGACCACGAGGTAAAGTCGTCCGGCGATTGGACTATCCTGTCTTTGAACCGTCCAAATTTGCCTCACCGAAGAAGAATTATCCTCCCGGGCAACATGGCAATACCCTTCGGCGGAAAATGTCCACTTACGGACTCCAGCTGCGTGAGAAGCAACGGATGAAGCATTTATATGGCCTCCTTGAGCGCCAGTTCAGAAACTATTTCCGGAAGGCGGCGGCTCAGGGTGGTCCAACGGGGCATAACCTATTGACCATGTTGGAGTCGCGTCTGGATAATACCCTTTACCGTTTGGGTTTCGCGTCCACGCGGCGAGCTGCCCGCCAGATGGTCAATCACAAACACTTCCTGGTTAACGATAGAGTGGTCAATATTCCCTCCTATCAGCTTAAGCCGGGTGATGTGATCAAGGTCCGGGAAAAGAGCAAGAGAATGGGAATCGTCCACAATGCAATGCGGCGCATTACCGATGACAATCAAATGCCCTGGCTCGATTTGGACAAGGGCAAGCTCACCGGCGTTTTTTTAGCCAAGCCCCAACGCAATGAGATACCGGAAGAGGTAAATGAGCAACTCGTGGTGGAGTTGTATTCCAAGTAACGTATGCGGGAAGGAAGTTTGAATGGCTGGTAAGAATAATCAGTACGATCTGAAAATTCAGGAGCATGACGACCGCCATGCGACCCTTGTCGTAGAGCCCCTGGAACGAGGCTATGGAATCACCCTTGGGAATGCTATGCGTCGGATACTACTGACCGCCATCCCCGGCGCTGCTATTACCTCCATTAAAATAGATGGTGTGCTCCATGAATTCTCCACGGTTTCAGGCATAATTGAGGATATGGCTGACATCATACTGAACCTTAAGCAGGTAAGGTTTAAACTGAATGAATTGAAGCCTGATCCAGTAACCGTGGTACTGTCTGGTGAAGGTTCCATCAAGGCTGGCGTAATAGGTAAGGAGACGGACCAATTCGAGGTTCTCAACCCTGATCTGGAAATCTGCACCCTAAACGGTGAGAAAGAGGTCAAGATTGAAGTTCGTGTTAGCCGGGGCAAGGGATATGTCGCCGCCGAGACCAACAAGTTCCCCGATGCCCCCATTGGTACTATCTTTCTGGATGCCATATATAACTCGGTGACATCCGTGACTTTCGATGTACGGCCTCTGCCGGCCTCAAAGATCCAGGAAGAACGCCTTACCCTGGATGTTCACACCGATGGCTCCACCACTCCCAAGGATGCCGTGAACTATGCAGCTATGTTGCTTCGCGGGCTGGCTGATATTTTCACCTTTGAGGAGTCGGCCCCTATCGCTGAGGTGGAAGATAAAATCAATGATAGGGACATCCAGCTGCGTGCCCTGCTGAAGAAGAGCATCGACGAGATGGAACTGTCGGTCCGTAGCCATAACTGTCTGCAGGCTGCCGGTATTAAGACTATCTATGAACTGGTGACCAAGGAAGAGAACGAGATGCTCAAGTTTAAGAACTTCGGGCGCAAGTCTCTTACCGAGCTACAAGAGAAGTTGGGTGAGATGGGGCTCTATTTCGGTATGAGAATTGCATCCAGCCTCATTGAGAATTAGCTGCGTCGGAGGCGCCATGCGACATCTGAAAAGGGGTCGAAAGCTCAACCGCACCGCCAGCCACCGTCAAGCTCTCATGCGTAACCTGGCCTGCGCACTGGTTATCCATAAGCGAATTCAGACGACCGATGCCAAAGCCAAGGAACTGCGCGCTTTTATAGAACCCCTGGTTACCTTCGCCAAGCAGGGTACCCTTCACGCTCGCCGGCAGGTATTGAAAGCATTGCCCGGGAAGCATGGTCAGATGGTCACGTCTATCCTCTTCAACGAGATTGCGCCGCGGATGGCTGACCGACCCGGTGGCTACACCCGGATCACCAAGCTCGGTAACCGCACCAACGACCGGGCGCCGATCTCCTTGATTGAGTTGGTAGACATTGCTCCCGCCCCGGTGGAAACTACCGAAGAGAAACCCAAACGCGAGAAGAAATCCAAAGCTTAAGGCGGCGTTTGGCAGGATCATAGTCAGCGGCGAATTCTTGGAAACCCCCCTCCCCAGGTTCTGGAAGGTAGCTGTAGTGGCTACCTTTTTTGTATCACTCACCGGAGTCCTTGGTGATGAACTGGAACCCCTGTTGATCAAAGGCCTGTGGATTGTGCGGGAGAGTATGGTGGACCAGGAGGAGATTGAGGCGGCCCTCACTTTCGCCCGGGAAAGCGGTTTTAACCATGTCTTTGTCCAGGTGAGGGGCCGGGGCGATGCCTATTACAACTCGCTACTGGTTCCCAAGAGTCCCCTTGTTCGTGACAGCCGGTTCGATCCGCTGGCGTATGCGGTCACACGGGGACATGAGCTGGGCTTGAACGTTCACGCCTGGGTGACCACTTACCTGCTCTGGTCTGCCCGGGTACCTCCTGAAGCTGGCAACCATATCTATCGGATGCATGCCGAGTGGCTGGAAGTGGATGCTATGGGAGATGCCCATGTAGATATCGATCTGGGCGCTCCCAGGAACAGCTCCTTTGAGGGGATCTTCCTCTCGCCGATTCATCCGGAGGTCAACGAATACCTCCAGGCCGTCTTTACGGAGCTTCTCCTGAATTACAGCATCGATGGCCTTCACCTGGACTACTGCCGCTTTCCGGACATAGAATACGGCTACAATGAGGAGGGATTAGGGGTGTTCCGCAGCCGATACGGCTTTGATCCCAGGGATATAAACACCCTTTCAAATCTAGCGGCGGATAGCGGACTGGAGCAGGCTCAGGACGAGAAGTTGAAGAGCTGGAATGACTATCGCCGCCAGAAGGTTACCGATCTGATTACGGCCCTGCATGCGGTCATCACCCTTAGCGGCAAAGAGGTGCTGCTCACAGCGGCGGTAAAGCCGAACCCTAATGTGGCGCGCCATAAATATTACCAGGACTGGCTGCAGTGGCTCCGGAATGGAATCCTCGACTACGCCCTCCCTATGAACTACATCCCTGACTTCGATGAGTACATGGCGAATCTGACCGTTATTTCCGACTCGCTTGCGGAGCGTATGCGCAAGCGGGTGATTATGGGCGTGGCCACCTATAACCAGGACGCCCCGGCCACGGCGGAAAAGATCCGGGCCGCCCGGCTGTACGGCTTCAAGGGCATCTGTGTCTTCTCTTACGACGTCTATAAGGTCAACCTGGCCCGGTTCGGGCCCATCCTGGAGGTGCTCCGGTAGACACCAGGGCCCTTCGGCTAGCTCAGGACAGGCCCCCCTCGACTGACCCTTCAACTGGTTCAGGGCATAGCTCAGGGCAAGCTTCGATCCCGACCCAGAGTTCGGGACTCAGGGCAGGTTTTATATTGAACAACCTGTTGTAATGCCGTAACCTTGGCGGTTGAACACCGATTGATTGTAAACTATAGTTAGACGCCATGGCAGCCCCTGAGGTCGTTCTGGAACTGATCGAGCGCTTCGAGCGCAACCGGGAGGCCTACCGCTCGGGGGCCTACCTTGAATCCCAGGTGCGGGTGGAATTTATCGATCCGCTTTTCAAGGCGCTGGGGTGGGACATCTACAACGAGGCGGGGAACGCGGAGGCCTACAAGGACGTGGTGCACGAGGACGCGATCCGGGTGGGCGGGGCGCACAAGGCGCCGGACTACTGCTTCCGCGTCGGCGGGACGCGCAAGTTCTTCCTGGAGGCCAAGAAGCCGTC